>JASLXW010000151.1:0-310 GCA_030740135.1 Nitrospinota bacterium | reverse complement strand
GAACAGGACGGCCGGGTGTTCCCCTCCCAGCGCCAACTTCCCGAGGACGGCCATGGGCTCCCACTCGTGGGAGACCTCCCGGCGCGCCCGTCGAAGCTCCTCGGGCGCCTCCTCCCGGAGTTGTTTCAAGAAGGAGCTGAGGTCTTTCGGCATTGAGATTTCTCTCGTTGGATGAAACCGGGACCCGAGACCTGAGCACTTGGGAGTCTACAATAATCAGTTCCCGAATTCTAATCCGGTAACGACCGGACGGCCGAGGGGAGCCCTTATTGACAGTCGAATTCCCTTATGAAATCAGTAAAACTAAGCT
>JASLXW010000150.1 GCA_030740135.1 Nitrospinota bacterium | reverse complement strand
ACGACAGCCGTACGCAGGAAAATCCGCAGACCATCGTTGCGGAAGAGGGCGTTTTGGTCTCCAACCCGAAATTGCTCAAGGTGTCCCTGCGGCTGCGAAACGGATCGATCCATCAAGCCACGGAGGCGGAGAAGAAGTATCAGGTCATCCGGTTCGCCACCTACGAGGTCAACCTGGACACCCGGTCCCTCATGGGTGACGCCGGCAGACTGGAACGCGCCGGCAAGAACCATTCCCTGTATGTGATCCGGGAAAAACTGAAGCGGTACAAGAAGGACAACCCAAGGTACAACAACCTCTTGGTGGAGTATTACAAGAAATTCTCTCTGCCGGCCGCGTGTCTGATCATCGGATTCGTGGGCGCCCCCTTGGGCGTCCGAAACCGGCGGTCGGGGAAATCCGGAGGGCTGGCCCTCAGCCTCGCCATCATCATTTTCTACTACGTCATGCTCTCCATGGGAGAGGGTCTCGGAGACGGTGGACACATCCCCCCCCTGATCGCCATGTGGATTCCGAATTTTGTGCTGGCCGCCATCGGATTTTATCTCACGCGCAAGGTCCAGAAGGACTCCCCGTTCCGGGTCGCCGAAAAGCTCAGTGAGCACGTGGAGGGGGCGCTGGAGGCGCTGCGGAAGAAGTTCTTTCCACAAAGGCTGGAACCGGCGAAAGGGGGACGGACTTGAGGTTGTTGACCCGCTATGTGGGCGCCCAGTTTCTTCGCATCTTTCTGGTCAGTCTCCTGGCGTTTCTCGCCATCTACCTGATTGTCGAGTTCTTTGAGCGGGTCGACGACTTCCTGGAAAAAGGGACCCCGTTCCGGCAGGCCGTTGGCTATTTCGTATACAAGATCCCCCAGATTCTCATGCAAATCAGCCCGGCGGCCATCCTCCTCGCGTCGGTGTTCTCCCTGCTGATCCTGGGACACAACAACGAGGTCACGGCCATGCGGGCCTGCGGCATGAGCCTGTACCGGATCTCCCTGCCGATCCTGGTCTTGGGGGCGATCGGAAGCGGTCTGTTGTTCTTCGCGGGAGAGTACCTGCTCCCGATCACCAACAAGAAGGTCAACTACATCATTCAGGTCTTCGTCAAGAAGCGGCCCCCGAAGGGCGCCATCCGGAAGAACAAGATCTGGTATCGGTCGGATAACCGGACCATCTGGCAGATCCAATCCTTCGATTCGAACCGCAATCTTCTCAAGGGCGTCACCTTGTACCGCTTGTCCACCGAGGGCCGGCTCCTGGAGCGGCTCGACGCCAAAACGGTGCTCTGGAACGGCAAGGTGTGGATATTCCGGAACGGCCGGCACCGGAAATTCCCGCGCAAGGGCCAGTTGGAGTCCCAGGTCTTCACCGAAGCCCAGGTTGATGTCCCCGAGCGGCCCGAAGACTTCCTGCAAATCAAGAAAGAGCCCGGTGAGATGAACCTGGGCGAGATGCGGGAATACATCGGGGGCCTGCGCGCCAACGGCGTGGACGAAACCAAGTACGTTGTGGACCTCCACGCCAAGCTTGCCTACCCCCTGGTGGGGCTGATCATGGCGCTTGTGGGCATCCCGTTCTGCCTGAAAACGGGGCGCAGCGGCGGACTCGCCCGCAGCATCCTGCTGACCCTTGTGATCGGGTTCAGCTACTTCATCCTCTTTTACGCGGGCCTTTCCCTCGGGCACGCGGGGGTTCTCCCGGCCATCATCGCCGCCTGGGCGACGAATGTCATCTTCCTGGCCACCGGCGTCTACATGATGATGACGGTGCGGGGGTAGGAAGACCTCGGCCCGCGACACCCGCCCGCCCCGGCTTTCAGCCGGGGCCGCGCGTCCAGTCCTCCCAATGCGGCCCGCCCGAAAGGATCTCGAGCCGAATTTGCAGCGACCAGGCCGGCGGATCCCCCCCGTGCGAAATCCGGAGCTTGACCGCGTCCTTTTCCGTGGTGAGCAGACCCTCGGCGCCGGCCGCCCTTGCGCGCTCCCGCAAGTGCGCCGCCTCCGCCGGGGTGTACACGTGATGGTCGGGGAACGACGCGAGGCCCGCCACTTCGAGGCCGGCCTGGATGGCCGTTTGCCGAAAGCCCGACGGCCGCGCAATCCCGCAGACCAGAAAGACCCGCTTGCCGATCGGGTCGATCGCCTCGCCGGATTCCAGGTCCCGGACGCCGTCGGGGACGAAGCGGCTGACGGCGATGGGCAGCGCGGGAAATTCCCGCCGGAGCCGCGCTTCCGTTTCGGGCTCCGGCGAATCGGCGCGGGTGATCAGGATGCCGTCGGCGCGGGCGGCGGCCCCCCGCGGCTCGCGTAGCGTCCCGCGGGGGAGCAGGCGGCCGTTCCCGTAGGGCCGGTCGGCGTCCAGCAGAAGGAGGTTCAGATCCCGGGCGAGCTGGACGTGCTGAAACCCGTCGTCGAGGACGACCCCTTCCACGCCGAACTCGGCCGCCGCGCGCTCGCCCAACGCGTACCGATCCTTGCCCGTCAGGACGGGAACGCCGGGGAGGCGGGAAGCCAGCAGATACGCCTCGTCCGCGGCCTCGGGGGGGTGAACCCGGAGGTTTTCTCCGTCCGAGACGACCGTCACCGGTCCGGACGCCCGTCCGCCCCACCCGCGGCTCAGGACGGCCACCTTCCGCCCCCGCCGGGTCAGCGCTCGGGCCACCGACAGGACCACCGGCGTCTTCCCGGTCCCCCCCGCCGTGAGGTTGCCGACGCTGATCACCCAGCAGGGCGGCTTCCGCGTTTTGAAGATCCCCGCCCGATAGGCGGACATCCGGGACGCGTGCCCCGCGCCGTAGAACCAGGAGGCGGCGAGGAGGCCGCCCTTCACGATTTTCCCCCACGGGCCGCCCGGGAGCCGGTCTTCCTGCAAGGCGAGCCCTGTTTGTCCGGCCCCGGCGGCGGAGGCCCTGCGCCATTTGGACCCGTCGGGAGGCGAGGGCGTCACGCTCGGGTCCTCCCCGCGGAGATTTCGGCGACCCAGTCCGCGTAACGCTCGGCGGCCCCCGCCTGGGCGCGGACGACGCGTCTGCCGCGCTCGCCCATCGCCCGGGCCGTTTCCGGGGAATCCAGGACCCGGCCGACCGCCTCCGCCAGCCGTGACGCGGCGCCGTCGAGAGACCCGCCGATTTGGAGCGCCGCGGACTCCCCCCCGGGGGGCGTTTCCATCAAGGCCCGCGCGGCCTCCTCGAAATTCTGCATGTGTTCACCGAACAGGACGGGAATTCCGAGCCCCGCGGGCTCCAGCGGATTCTGCCCCCCCCACGGAAACAGGCTGCCCCCCACGAAGGACACGTCGCCCGCACGGTAGGCAGAGACAAGATCCCCCATGGTGTTCAGGACGAGGACCGGTGCGCGGGCCGATTCCTCCGCACTCCCGCCTTTCCGCAAAAGGTGGGGGACCTTCCGGCCGCGGAGCAGGTCCGCGATGGCCCTCGCGCGGTTCGGATGGCGCGGCGCTAGGACGAGCTGGAGAGACGGGTGGGTCTTCAGGAGCGACCGGTAGGCGTCCACGACGGGGGCCTCTTCCCGGGGATGAACGCTCCCCGCCACCCAGACGGGCGCGTCCCCTGAAAGGCCGAGCGCCTTCCGGATGGCCGTCTTCTCCTCCGGCCCCGGCGGCTCCGATTCGGCCGCGCCGTCGAATTTCAGGTTGCCCATCACCCGGACCCGCTCCGGGGGCGCGCCGAGGCGGGTGACGCGGCGGGCGTCGGCTTCGGACTGCGCCCCGAAGCCCGTCACCTTCGCGAGCGCCCGGGCCATCAAGGGCCGGACGCGGAGGTATCGCCGGAAGGAGCGGGGCGAGACCCTGCCGTTCACGATGACCGTCGGGATCCCTTCGGCGAAAAGACGCCACAGGAAGTTCGGCCAGATTTCGGTTTCCAGGATGACGACCAGCCGGGGCTTGACGCGGCGGACGGCCGCGGCCACCGGACCGGGGAGGTCGAGTGGAAAGTAGATTCGCGCGTCGGCCTCGGGGATCCGGCGAACGCCGGCCTCCCGCCCGGTCTCCGTCACCGTGGAGAGGACAAACCGCCAACCGGGCAGCTTGCGTTTCAACGCCTGGACGAAGGGGGCCGCCGCGTGGACCTCTCCCACGGACACGGCGTGCAGCCACACCGTGGGCGCGTCGCCGGGGGCGGCGGACAGGTCGGGAAACCCCAGCCGGTCCCGAAGCCCCCGCCGGACCTTTCCACGGAACAGGGCCTGAAAGATCCAGTAAGCGGCCAGGAACGGCAATCCCGCGGCCAGGAGCAGGTTGTAAAGAAAGTACATGCTTACCGGTCTTTCCCGAAAAGATCCCCGGCGGCTCCTTCAGGGAGTGGCTCCGGGGCCGTCGCCCCGCGGCGCCGGGCGCTCATGGGCCTCCGCCCGGGGCGCCGGAAGGCGCCGAATCGGGCCCGCCGCCCGGGCCGGGAGGCAGGGGCCTTTTCTGCACCGCTGCGTCGGCCGCCTCGAGCGTCCAGTCCATCTCCGCCTCCAGCGCTCGGCGCTTTTCTTCCAGCAGGGCTTCGTCCGCGTCGGGCGGGACCCTCAACGGCCTGCCGAAGACCAAGGCGACGCGGGTGAAAGGGCAGGGCAGGCAGAAGCGGTCCCAGCTTGCGAAGGTCTTGGCCCGCGCCGCGCCGAAGACGATGGGGACGATCGGCGCCCCCGACCGGGCGGCGAGATGGATGATCCCCGGCTGGACGCGCCGCGCCGGACCCCGGGGTCCATCCGAGGCGACGCCGATGTCCCCTCCCGCCCGAAGGGTCTTGATCAACCGCCTCAACGCCAACGTGCCGCCCCTCGAGGTGGACCCCCGGACCGTTCGGTGTCCCAGGGCGCCCAAGGCCCCCGTGAGGATCTCGCCGTCGCGGCTCCGGCTGACGAGGACCGATCCCCTCAGCTTCCGGTGGAAGTAGGCCGGATAGAGCATCCTTCCGTGCCAGAGGGAATAGATTCGGCCCGGCCCCCCGGGAGCCCGGGGGAGTTCGCGCTCCGCAAACAGGACCTTGGCCCGGCAGGTCGCCGCGAGGACGCGGAGCGCCGCGCCGATGATCCGCCCCCCGCACCGGAGAAGGAGGCCGCCGGGGCGGCCGGCCGGTGTTTCGAGCGCGCGCTTCCTCTCCGGAATTCCGCCTTTTTCCTTCAAGACCCCACCAGCTTTGCGATGGCCTCCGCCGCCCGTTCGAAGCACCCCTTGCCCCCGCCGGCCGGCTTTCCGAGCGCGCGGCGGACGTCCCGGAGCCTGCGCCGGACGTGGGCCCTTCTGGAGTCGTCCTCGATGAGCCGTCCGACCTCGCGGGCCAGGCGTTCGGGTTTCACCCGGTCCTGGACGAACTCCGGAAAAAGCTCTTCCCCGGCCAGGATGTTGACGATCCCGATGTAGTACCGCTCGGGGGGAAGGTTCGACATCCACCGGACAATCGGAAACGACAAGGGGTGGAACCGGTAGGCCAGGACCGAGGGCGTTCCCAGCAGCCCCGCTTCCAGGATGGCGGTTCCGGACGCCACGATGGCCGCGTCGGCGGCCCGCAGGACGTCCCGGGCTCCCCCCCCGCCCTCCCCCCGGACCGGCTGGACGCCGGCCCGCTCCGCCCGCCGGGCGATGGGCTCCCAGGCCAGGGTGTCCGCGACGGGCAGAAGGAAGCGCGCGCGGGGATGGGACGCCCGGAGGATCCGGGCCGCGTCCAGCATGGGGGGGAGGAGGCCGGACACCTCGCCCCCCCGGCTCCCCGGGAGGATTCCCACCACCGGACCGCCCGGGTCGGTTTTCAGGCCGAGCCGCTTCCGGGCCGCCTGGAGGTGTTCGGTGACGCCCCGCCCCCCCCCCCCGGCCCCGGCGCGAAATCCGCGGCGAGGGCGTCGGCGATGGGGTTGCCGACGAATTCGGCGCGGATGCCGAGCCGGCCGAAGAACTCCGGCTCGAAGGGAAGGATGACGAGCAGCCGATCGAGGGATCGGGCCATCCGCCCCGCGCGCCACCGGCCCCAGGCCCAGAGCTGCGGGGCGACGAATTGTACGGTCTTCACGCCCCGGGCATGGAGTCTGCCGGCCAGGCGCAGGTTGAAGCCGGGATAGTCGATAAGGATCGCGGCGCGGATGTTTCGGGTGCGCACTTCCCGGAGGATCCGGGCTTCGATCCGGAACAGGGCGGGCAGACGCCTCGCCACCTCGACTATCCCGACGACTTCGAGGTCCTCGACGCCGGACCAGGTCTCCACGCCGGCGGCCCTCATGTCGGGGCCTCCGACGCCGGAAAGTCTCAGGTCCGGAAGCCGGGCCCGGAGGGCGGCCGCAAGGCGCCCTCCCAGGGCGTCCCCCGAGGCCTCGCCCGCGACGATCAGGAGTTCAATGATCGGTCTCCCTTTCCTGTTCTTCTCCCATGGAGAACACGGCGATCTTCCAGCGGCGGGCTTCTTCCACAAAGGCCTGTCCGGCGATGATTATTGTGCGCCCGGCCTCGATGCCCAAGGCGGTTCCGCCGCCTTCGCCCAGGGCGCGCAACGTCTGTTCGCCTACGACCGGGACGTCGAACCGCGGGTCCTGCCGGGGCTTCGCCACTTTGACGGCGACGGCCCTCCGGCGCGCGATGGCGCACCCCCTGCGGATGGCCTCATCCGTGCCCTCGATGGCTTCGACCGCGACCACCGCCCGGTTGCGGACGACCACCGTCTGGCCCAGGTCCAGCGCCGCCACGCCCTTGGCCATGGCGAACCCGAACTCGAGGTCCTCGCGCTCCCGCCGCGTCGGCGCCCGGCGCGAGAGGACGCCCGGCCGGGCGAAGAGGTCGCCCAGGAATTCCTTTTGGGGAAGGACGTGAAAGCCCTCCGATTCCATCTCTTCGATGACGGCCAACATGATGGAGTCGTCGCGCCGGTCCTTCAGGCGGCGGAGCACCTGAATGGCCCGCAGGTCGAGCCTGGGGTTTCGGTACAACCACCGTTTTTCCACCTTCCCGGCGAACACCACTTCGCGCACCCCTTCCCGGTGCAGGAAGCGGAAGATCTTATTGGCCTGGCCGGGACCGCACTGGAGCAGGGAGGCCGAGAGGGGTTTGAGGGCCTTTTCGACGCTGGAGGAAAAGGTCACGGTGACCGGCTCCAGACCCCGGGCGCCGGCGTTGCGGGCCACGAGCGCGGGCAGGTCTCCCGCGCCGGCCATGATTCCCAGGCGCTGCCTTTCCGGCGGGCTCACCGGCCGGTCCGGTTCTTCATGACGGCCTCGGAGGGGAGGACTCGCCATGAATCTGAGAGAGGATTTCCACGGCGAGCCGCAGGGATTGTAGGTCCTTTTCGGCGTCTTTCACCTGGCTGGGGTTCGCGCCGTTGGAGGCGGTGCGCAGGAGGTGGCGGATTTCCAATTTCAGCGGGTTGTCTTTGTGAACGAAGATCCGCTCGATGAAGGCCTCCTGGCGGTATCGGAGTTGTTCCTGGGTGAGGGTGTGCTCGGACGCGGCGCGGCGATGGACGTGGATGTCCTGCTCCGCGTAGTCCAGGAAGATGTACGTGTCCCTTTGGGTGACGGCCAGGGTTCGCACTTTGTCCTGCGTCGTGCGGCTGGCGGCCAGGTGGGCGACGCAATGGTTCTCGAAGGTGAGCGATACGCTGGCGATGTCCTCCTGGTCGGAGTGGACGCTGGCGCCGACGGCGTAACAGGATTTCACGGGGGAATTGACCAGGCTGAGGACGATGTCCAAATCGTGAATCATCAGGTCCAGGATCACGCCGTCTTCCTGCACCCTGGATTGGAACGGCCCCATGCGCCGGCATTCGATGAGGAGGGGGTCGCGGACGAACTTGTGCAGCTCCTGGACCGCTCCGTTGAACCGCTCGACGTGGCCGATTTGAAGGATCCGGCCGTTTTCCCGGGCGATGCGGAACAGGTCCTCGGCTTGCTCAAGGGAAGAGGCGATGGGTTTTTCAACGAGGACGTCGGTCCCGGCTTCCAGAAAATCGCGGGCCACGGGGTAGTGCTGGGCGGTCGGGACCGCGATGCTGACGGCGTCCACCCGGCCGAGAATCTCCCGGTAATCCCGCAAGGCCCGCGTGTCATATTGATCGGCGATGGCGCGGGACCGGGCGTCGTCCACGTCCGCGACCGCCACAAGCTCGGTCTCGGGCAACTCGTGGTAGACCCCCGCGTGGTACCGGCCCATGTGGCCCACCCCGACGACGCCCACCCGCGTCATTTTGGAGGAAGGATTTTTTTTCATGACGCCTCAATCGCGGCTCAGCGGTAAAAACCGCGTTTGGACTTCTCAATGAAGTCCGTCAGGTGAACGGCTTCCGGGACGTCTCCGTGCTCTTCGCGGATCCGCCTCACGGCCTGCTCGGTGCTCGCCTCCTCCTTCAGAAGCAGCTTCAGGGCGTTCTTCAGCGTTTTGCGGACTTGAGGAGGCGTCTCCCGCCGCCTGAGCCCCTCGGCGTTAAGACCCCGAACCCTCGCGGGATTGCCCTCCACGATGGTGTAGGGCAGGATGTCCTTGCGGATGGGCGAGAGCGTGCCGATCAGGCACAGCCTGCCGATCCGCACAAATTGGTGCACGGGCACCTGGGCGGAGATGAAGGCCCCCTCCTCCACGAGAAGGTAACCCCCCAGGCTCGCCGCGTTCACCACAACGACCCGGTTCTCGAGAACGCAGTCATGACCCACGTGGGAGTAAGCCATGAGGTAGCAGTCGTCGCCGACGAGCGTCTCACCATCCGCCTCCCTGCTCCGGTTGACGGTGACGTATTCCCTCAC
>JASLXW010000014.1:6150-19598 GCA_030740135.1 Nitrospinota bacterium | reverse complement strand
GCTTGAGGGGAAAAATCCCCTTGTGGTAAGATTCGGTGTAACGCCTTGAGACTTTTGGCGTTTTGGTCCATCGAAATATCCATTCAGGAGAAAGGGGAGCCGAAATGGCGGACAGCGAGGACGGTGGCTCGCGGGTCCGGTTGGCGGCTGACAGGACGGCGCTGGTTGTGGTGGATATGCAGGAGCGCCTGATGGCCGCCATGCCCGAGGAAGCCCGCGACCGAACCATCTGCAACGTCGGGATTCTGCTGACCTTGTCCGGGCGGATGGGTTTCCCCGCCGTGGCGACCGAGCAATACCCCAAGGGGTTGGGCCGCACCATCCCCGAGGTCCGGGACGCCGTCGCCGATTTTCGCCCGGTGGAGAAGATCGCCTTCAGCTCCTGCGGGGCATCGGGGTTCATGGACCGGATCACGGCGAATCGGACCCGGGACGTCGTGGTCGCCGGGACCGAGACGCACGTTTGCGTTTTCCAGACCGTCTGCGACCTGCTGGACTCGGGATTGAACGTCCACGTGCCTTCGGACGCCGTCTGCTCTCGGACCGCTTCCAATTGGGAGGTCGGCCTGCGGCTGATGGAAAGGGCCGGGGCGGTCATCACCTCCACGGAGACCGTCGTCTTCGACGTCCTCCGCGTCGCCGGGACGGACGATTTTAAATTCATGGCCCCCCTCCTGAAGTAGCGCCCAAGCGGGACGCCTCGAAAGGAAAATCATGGCCCATCATCGACTGAAGGCGCGCCTGAACGCGGGAGAAACGCTGTTCGGCGTGTTTCTGGGCATCCCCGCCCCGCCCATGGCGGAAATCGCCGGCTGGGCCGGGTTCGACTTTGTCTTTGCGGACACCGAGCACGGGCCCGGACATTCGGAGAGCGCCGTGGGGATGGTCCGGGCCGCCGAAGCGGGCGGGACCGAGGCCCTCGTCCGGGTGACCTCCTCGGAGCGGACGCAGATCCTGCGCGCCCTGGACGCCGGCGCCTCGGGGGTCCTCGTCCCCCAGGTGAACTCCAAAGAGGAAGCCCAACGGGCCGGCGCCGCCGCCCACTATCCGCCCGACGGTATCCGCGGGATCGCCTTCTCCATCCGCGCGGCGCGCTACGGCCTCTGGAAGCCCGCCGAATACCTGGCCGCCGCCAAGGAAGAAACCCTCGTGTGCGTTCAGGTGGAGTCCGGGCAGGCGGTGGAGCGGGTGGCGGAAATCGCCTCGGTCCCGCTGATCGATGTCCTGTTCGTCGGTCCCACGGACCTGAGCATGAACCTGGGACACCCGGGAGATCCGACCCACCCGGAGGTGGAAGAGGCCATCGACAGGATCTTCGAGGCGACGCTGGCCTCCGGCAAGGTCCCCGCCATCCTGGCCAACGACGTTCCCACTGCCGAGAAATGGATGGGCAAGGGCGCGAGGATGCTCGCGGCCAACGGGACGGGAATTCTCTCCAAGGGCATGGCCGATCTCCAGTCCGGTTTCCGAAGTCTGACAGGATGAGCCCGACCGTCCGACGAGTTGCGCTCCTGTTCGGCGGCCGGTCGGCCGAGCACCGGGTGTCGCTGGCCTCGGCGGCCTCGGTCGCCCGTTCCGCCGACCCGGAAGACCTGCTGATTCTGCCCGTTTTGATCGGGACCGGCGGGGCGTGGACCCTCTTGGAGTCGCCGGAGGCCCCCCCCCCCTCCGCGCGGGGCGTCCGCGTCACCCTGAGGCCCGAACCCGGTCCTCCCGCGCTGGTGGAGATCCCGGGGGGGGCGCTCCATCCGTTCGACGTGGCCTTCCCCGTCATTCACGGCCCGGGCGGCGAAGACGGGTCCCTCCAGGGGCTTTTGGAGTGGGCCGGGGTCCCGTTCGTCGGCGCGGGCGTGACGGCGTCGGCGGCCGGGATGGACAAGGAATTGACCAAGGTCATCTGCCGCTCGGCGGGCGTGCCGGTGGTCGATTGGGCGACGCTGCGGTGGGAGGCCCACCGGGACGATCCGGAGGCGGTGCGAAGGGCGCTCGCGGAACGGGACCTCGAGCCGCCCCTTTTCGTCAAGCCGGTCGCCCTGGGGAGCAGCGTGGGCATCAGCCGCGTGGACCGCGAACGGGACCTGGACGAGGCGGTGGCCGCGGCGTTCCGCTTCCACCACCGCGTGGTTGTGGAAAGGGCCGTCGAGGGCCGCGAGCTCGAGTGCGCCGTTTTGGGGAACACGACCGGGGAGGGGGGGGATGACGCCCCGGCGGCGGTCGCGCCGCTTGCGGAGATCCTCCCCCGGGAGGGCTGGTACGACTACGAGCGAAAATACACCGAGGGGGCGACGGAGATCGTCATCCCGGCCTCGGTCGAAGAGGGCCTCGCCGATCAGGTCCGAACCTTGGCCCTGCGGGCTTACACGGCCCTGGGCGTGGACGGAATGGCCCGGGTGGATTTCTTGGTCGAGGACTCCTCCGGGGGCCCCACGGCGCACCTGAACGAGTTGAACACCATCCCCGGTTTTACGGCGACCAGCGTGTACGCGAAGCTGTGGGAGGCGGGGGGGCTCCCGTATCCGGGGTTAATCAGCCGCCTGGTTGATTTGGGCCTCGCCCGACGCCGATTCCTGGACCGGTTCGCGGCGGCGCGCGGCATCGACGAATGAGCCGGGTTGGCGGGGGGGAGGGGGGGGCGGACATCACCGCGGGAATGCGAAGGTCCGGGTTTCGGGATTCGGAGGTTCCATGAAGGCTGAAGACGCGCCCAAGGGGAGCGGTCGCCGATGACCCTCGCGGTTTTGATCCTCCTGGCCTATGTCGGGTTGACCTACGCCTTTCGTCTCTATGAAAAAGGGAAGGATCCCGACTGGTCGCGGCGCTTTTACCGGATCTCGTGGCGCGGGATCGGGGGGTTCCTCGTCGAGACGATCTGCACGGCCGTTCTGATTGTCCTTTGGATTGCGGATTGGATCTGGACGCCGGCGCGCCGCCGGCTCCGGATGGAGAAGAAGGTGCGGGACTCCTTCCGGCCCGGGGATCGGCCCGTGGTCCTGTGCCACGGATATCACATGCGGGGCCTGACGTTGGGGGTCCTGGCTTTGCGGCTGCGGAGGATGGGCCGATCGATGATCACCCTGCCCAGCTTCGGACCGAGCGGGGCGGGAATCCGGCGCTACGCCGACCAGCTGAGCGAGCATATCCGCGAGGTCCTTCAGGAAACGGGGGCCGACGCCGTGGACCTCGTCGGGCACAGCATGGGGGGGCTCGTCGCGAGGGCCTGCGCAGCGAAGGCCCGTGGCTCGGCCCCCGACGATCTCCGCATCGCTCATCTCGTGACGCTCGGGACCCCGCACCGGGGGATGGGTTTCTGGGTGTTCACATGGGGCGAGTGCGGGCTGGACATGAGGCCGGGGAGCCCGTTCCTCGCGTGGCTGGAGGAAGACCCCCCGGTTGTTGACGGGACGGCGGTTTATTCGCCCTTCGATGCCTTTGTGCCCGAGGATTCCGCCTCGGGATGGAGCGCCCCGACCGTCCGGAAGGTCCGCGTCGACGACGTGGGCCACATCGCGCTGGCCATGCTCCCCGAACCCGCCCGGCGGGTCTTCGAGGCGCTGAAAGATTGAATCGTTCGGGAACCATCCCCGGGGTGTCGGGGGGCGCTCTTCCCGGCGGGGCCGAAGCCGGCCCTTTCGGGCGGGCGCTTCGCGATTCCTCTTCCTCCGAACTCGCTCCCGGACAGGCGGGTTGATGCGCGTTTTGATTATCGGCAACCCGATCGCCGGCGTGGGGAGGGCGGGCCGGCGCGTCGGGGAATTGGGGCGGCTCCTTCAAGACCGAGGGTGCGAGGTGACAACGCGCCTGACCCGCGGCTCGGGGGACGCGCGCGCGTTCGCCGAAAGCGTCGGCGGCGACGTGGACTGCCTGGTGATCGCGGGCGGCGACGGCACGATCCATGAGGCGGTCAACGGATTGGCCGATCCGTCCGGCACGCCGATCGCGATCCTCGGCGTCGGCACGGCCAACCTGCTGGCGCGTGACCTGGATCTGCCCCGCACCCCGCATGGCGTGGCCGACTTGATCCAACACGGCCGGACGCGGATGCTCGACCTGGGGTTGATCGGCGGCGAGCGGAGGTTTTTCGCGGTTGCCAGCGCCGGGTTGGACGCGATGGTCATCCGCGCCCTGCACGGGACGCGTCGGGGCGCCCTCGGGTTCGGGGGCTATCCGCTCCCGATCCTCAAGGCGATTTCCCGTTACCGGCCGCCGAGGCTCCGCGTGAGCGTGGAGGGGGGCCGGCCGGTCGAGGGCGCGTGGGTCGTTGTGGCCAACACGTTCACGTACGCGGGATTCCTGAGCGTGGCCGACCGCGCCCGGTGCGATTCGGGGCGCCTGGACGTGGTGGTGTTTCCGCGGGGGTCGCTCCCCGCGCTGGCCCGTTACGCCTGGGCGGGCTGGCGGAGGCGGGTCTCGAAGCTGACCGGTGTTTCCTACCTCACCGGTGTGTCCGTCCGGATTGATTCGTCCGATCCCGTGGATGTCGAGGTGGACGGCGAGTATTACGGCGTCACGCCGATCGACATCGCGCTGCAAACCGCGGCGGCGCCGGTGCTGACGCTGGTTTCGCCCGGTTCGACGGCCCGCCTCGGGTCTCTCGGCGGCGCGTTTGACAGGGCGCGGGATACGCAATAGATTGCCTCCCGGGCAATCGAACGGGATTGTGTTGCGGTGGACACGCGGGGAGACGTCGGGATGGTCCAGAGCCAGGAACAAAGACTCCATCTCGCGCAGGATTCCTTCCGGCGGCTGATGCGGCGGGGCGCAACCGCGCACGCCCAAAACCTGCTCGAGAAGCTTCACGCGGCGGACCTGGCGGAAATCCTCCGACACATGGCCGAGGACGAGAAGCGGTCGACCTTTGGGTTGATCGAAAACCGGGTGCGGGCGGCTCAGGTACTCAGCGAATGCGACGATCAGACGGCCAAAGAGCTCCTCGAGCCCATGGAGCCGAAGGACGCGGCGGCGCTCTTTCAGGAAATCGACGCCGACGACGTGACCGACCTCATCAACCTGCTGCCGGATGAGGAGGCCAAGGCGGTTCTGGATATCCTCCAGGCGCCGGTGGCCGATCCGGTGACCGACCTGCTCCAGTACGGGGAGGAGACCGCCGGCGGGATCATGACGCCCCACTGTCTGGCGTTGCATGAGGCCATGACGGCCGGCGAGGCCATTACGCGCGTCCGGAAGGAAAGCGAGGCCGAGACAGTCTTCTACATTTACGTGGTGGACGAAGGCAACCACCTGGAGGGCGTGATCTCCCTGCGCCAACTCCTCCTGGCCCCCCCGGAAGCCACCCTCAAGGGCATGAGCCGGGAGGATGTCTATCGGGTGTCCACCGACACGGACCAGGAGGAGGTCGCGCGGCTCGTCGAGAGGTATGACCTGCTGGCGGTCCCGGTGGTGGACCCCGAGAACCGCTTGGTCGGGATCGTCACGGTGGACGACATCATCGACGTCCTCCGGGCCGAGGCCACGGAGGACATTCTCAAGATGGCCGGTACCCACGACGAGGAGATCCTGACCCGGTCGGCCTTCCGAGTGGCGCGTTACCGTCTCCCCTGGCTTCTGGTCGGTCTGGCCGTGGGGATGGTGACCGCCCAAGTCATCGCCCGTTTCTCCGGGCTCATCTCGGACCAGGTCTACCTGGCGGCCTTCATGCCGTTGATCCTGGGGATGGGGGGGATTGTGGGCAACCAGTCGGTGACCGTCCTGGTCCGGGGGCTCGCCACCGGGCGGCTGAACCCCACGCAGTGGATCCAGATCATCTGGAAGCAGTTCCAGGTGGGGGTGCTGCTGGGGCTCGCCATCGCCATCCTGCTGGGCGGCGTCACCGCCCTGCTCTACACGGAAACGCCGTGGCTCGGCCCGACGGTCGGTCTGGCCATCCTGATCGGAATCGTGGCCGCGGCGGTGTGGTCCGTCCTGGTCCCGCTGGCCTTCACTTGGCTCCACATCGACCCGGCCGTGGCGACGCAGCCCTTCGTCTCCACGACCATCGACATCGTCAGCGCGCTGATCTACTTTACGACGGCCTCCGTCCTGCTTATCTGAGGGAGCCGGCCGCTTTGTCCCCCCACGTGTCCGAGGTCGTTGTCCGCTACGCCGAAACCGATCAGATGGGCGTGGCCCACCACGCGGTCTATTGGATCTGGTTCGAGGCGGCCCGAACGGACCTGATCCGAAAGCTGGGATTTTCGTACCGGAGGCTGGAGGAAGAGGGTTACCGGATGCCGCCCGCTACGAGGACCGGGTTTCGGTCGCGGCCCGGGTGAGCGAGATCCGCCGGACCCGCGTCCGGATCGACTACACCGCGCGGGACGAAGACGGCAAGACGCTGGCCGAGGGCTTCACGGTCCATGCCTTTCTGAACGCCGATATGCGCCCTGTGCGCTTCCCGCCGGAGATGGCCGCGGCCCTGCGCGCGGACCTGGCGGAGACCGCCTCCTGATGCCGCCGCACCGTCTTGTCGACGATCTCGAGCGCCCGGCGCGGGGTCTCACCGGGTGAAATAGAAATACAACGCAAAGCCAAGGACCGCCGCCCCGCCCCAGGCCAGTCGCCCCTCGATCCGCTTCGCCCGTCTCCAATCCGCCGGGCTTTCGTAGCCCGCGAAGGGTTTCTCTTCCTCGGCGGCGGGGACCTGGGACCTTTCCGACCAGTTCCGAAGGGCAAGGTACAGGGCCGCCCCGAACAGGTAGATCAAAGCCCCCGGCTTCTTCCCGATGGCCGCGCTGATGAGCAGGCCGACGAGGACGAGGCAACCGATCATGGGCCGAAGGCCCTCATGGGTCGAAGACCCCGGGGTCGGCCTCGCCCAGGTTCCGTAGGCCGGCCGGGACGCGTCGCGGTTGAAGGGGATTCAAAAGGACCGTCAAACCTGGATGATTGCCTTCGGCGCGAAAGGGTTGCGGAGGCGCCGCCCGCCGAAAAATGCCGCCGGGCCTACGCCGAATCAAGGTTTCCCGGCGGCCGGGTGGGAGAGGCCGCCCCTTTCGACCCGAACCGCGGACGCCGCGTGCCTCCCCTCCCCCTCCTTCTCCCGCCGATGACGTGGCCGTGCGCCTTGAGGCCCGCCTTGATGAGGCACAGGGCGAGGAGGGCGTCTCCCAAAAGCTCGATCGGCCCGATTCCGGACCCGATGAGGGCCACGGAGAGCAATGTCAAAAGGCCCCAGACGATGTGACCGGTCTTTGGCCTCTTTCCCTGTTTGCGTCCCATTCAAAGGCTTCCGGCGCTCACCCTTTGACGGACTCGACGGGTCCGGGCGATAAGGACGGGCGGAGCGGTCTGCCCGTCCGCTTGTAATAGAGCCGAATGAGGAGCGACGCGATCTGTGTGGACAGGACGGGATAGAGCCAGACCTGAATCCAGAGCCAAAGCCCCGTGCTTGATCGAAGTCTCACGGCGTCCCAGACCCCGATCCCCTTCACAACGGCTACGTTGCGCATTCCGTAATAGAGCCCCGCTCCGCAGAGGAGGGTCCAGCAGATGCCGAAGACCGTGAAGAGCATCACATAGAACCCCCCGCCCTGGAACCGCGTCCACGGAGACAGCGGCGCGTAGACGCGCGGCTCGCCGACGTAGGGCCACTCGGCGGTCTGATCGCCGTCGGTTCGGACCTCCGCGTCCTCGCGCGCCTGGTGGCCGTTGGCGGGATTGGACACCGATCACTCAGCCCAGAGGACGTCGCCGTAGACGGGGCTGCCGCGCTCTTTCGAGGCGAAGACGGCGTACTCTTTTTTCGAATCGCCCACGGTCGTGTTGTCGCCGTGTCCGGGATAGAGGACCGTCTCGTCAGGCAGCGTGTACACCCGCTTTTGGACGTTGTCCACGAGGACCTCGAAGTCTTCCGGGCTGTTGGTCCGCCCCGGCCCCCCGGGAAAGACGGCGTCTCCGACGATGCAGTGTCCGGGCAGGAGGAAGGCCGTGCCCGCGGGGGAATGCCCCGGACCGGCCAGGAAGGCGCCGACCTCGCACTCTCCGAACCGGATCGTGTCGCCGTCGTTGATGTCGAAGTCGCCCTGGATGCCGAATTGAGCGGCCTCCGCGGGGGGGATGCCGACCGGAACGCCCGTCGCCGCTTTCAGCTCATCCAGCGCCTGGACGTGGTCGGAGTGGCAGTGCGTCATCAGGATGTAACGGACGTTGGTTCCCTCGGCGGCGGCCAGGAGCTTGTCGGCCTCGAAGGAGGCGTCCACGATGACGCTGTCGTTTGTCTTCTTGCAGACCAGGACGTAGATGTTGTTTCCGAAATCTCCGACGCGGACCTTCTTGACGAGGGCCGCGCCGGTGTCCGTCGTTTCCATGAGTTTGCTTTCTCCCCCGCGGGTTTCACAACCTATTGGAATTCAACGCTTAATCTCATGCTAACACCGGCCCGATGCGCACGCAAGACAGGGGGCGAGGGTTTGGGAGGGCGGCCGGGACACGGGGCGCCCGCCGGTCGGCTTAATCCGCCGCCGCGCGCTCCTCGCCGGTCTTTCCTTCGATGTCCACCTCGACCAGCGTCTCGTAGACCGCCCCCTGGGGATGGAGACGGCTTTCCATCAAGTCGATGCGCCGGATGGGGAAATCGGTTTCAAGCCCGCTCTCCGTCTCCAGGAGGGCCTCCGCCACCCGGCTCGGGTCGACGTTGTCCCGGATGCGCCCCAGCGTGAGGTGGGGATGAAAGGGCCGGTCCTCTTTCTCGAAACCCAACAGGTGGAGGGCCTCCTGGACGTGAAAGTGGACGGCGCGGAGCTCGGCCGGGACGGTTTCCGGGTCCGGTCCCCACCACAGGACGCGGGGCCGCTTGGCGTTGGGGAAGACCCCGAGGCGGTCCAGCCGGATTTGCGTGGGCCGGCATCCTTGCGACACGATGGAGAGTTGTTGGGCGATGTAGGAAAGGTCTTCGACCGGCACGTCTCCGAGAAATTTCAATGTGATGTGAAAGGCGTCGGGTTTCAACCACCGGATTCCGAGTAATTCGGGGCGCCGCTGGAGCGCGTCTTGGATGTCCGCCGCCCGGCCGCGGACGGCCTCCGGGGCCGTCACGGCGACGAAGCAGCGCTTTGTGTTCTCCCGGCCGGGGGCGCCTTCGTCCATGACCTCCTCATTCCTCCTTCGGCCCGGCCGCGGCGCTTTTCTCCGCCGCGGGCGCGAGACCCCGCAAATGGTCCCGCAGCAGCGCCAGGGCGGCGTCCCGGCTCTGGTTCCTCACCGATTCACGGCCGCCGGAAAATATGAAATGGCGGACGGTCTCCCCTTCGTCGGAGGAAACGCCGATGTAGACTGTCCCGACGGGTTTCTCCTCGGTCCCGCCCTCGGGGCCGGCGACGCCGGTCACGGACAGGCCGACCGAGGCCCCTCCTTCTCCCCCTCCCGGCGCCCGTCGCGCCCCGCGGGCCATCTCCGCCGCCGTTTGCGCGCTCACCGCGCCGTGGGTCTCGAGCGTCTCCTCGGAAACCCCCAGTCGGTCCCTCTTGACGTCGTTGTGATAGGCGATGACGCCGCCCTGGTAATACGCCGAGCTTCCCGAAACCGCCGTCACCCGGGCGCCGACGCCTCCGCCGGTGCAGGATTCCGCGGTGGCCAGCGTCCAGCCCCGTTGCCGGATCAGGGGGCCGATCTCCTCCTCCGCGGGGGGCCGGTCCGTCTCACTCATGGAGCGCCTCTCTTCCGACTCACAGAAAAGCCCCGGCCAGCCACAGGGCGATCTGAAGGCAGATGTTGGCGGCGACGCCCGCCAACAAGTCGTCGAGCATGATTCCGAAGCCCCGCTGACCCGGTTCGCCGAATGGCTTCCAGATGTCGAAAACCCGAAACAGGACAAACGCCGCCGGAACAAAATATACATTCGGCGCAATGGCGTACAAGGCCACCCACATCCCGACCATTTCGTCCCAGACGATCCGGGGGTCGTCCCCTCTGCCCGATCGCCCTTCCGCCCAAGTGCTCAGCGGAATTCCGAGCAGGAACAGGGCGAGGACGGCCGTCAGGTAGAGCGCGTCTCCCGGGTAAGGAACCGCCAGGTAAATCCCCAGGGCGAGCAGGCTCCCGGCCGTTCCGGGAACCCCGGGGATTAGTCCCGCGCCGCCCCCCGCGGCGAGCGCCCAGCCGATCCCCCGTCCCAGGGCGGTCCAAGGCCCGGGCCCCCGGGGGCTCGCCGTCGCGGGCTCAGCTCCGTCCGGCGCCATTCCACCGCGCCAGCCACGCCCGCGCCTCCTCGCGCGCCCAACCGTCCGCCCGCTGGATGGTCTCCAGCTCGACGTTGCGCTCGGGCCGGTGGGCCTCCATGACCCGCTCGATCAGCTCCGGGATCCGGATGAAGGGGATTAACCCTTGCAGAAAATACTCGACGGCCATCTCGTTGGCCGCGTTCATCACGGCGGGCATCGTCTCGCCGACCCGCAGGGCCTCCCGGGCCAGGGAGAGGCTGGGGAACCGGTCCGGATCGGGGGCGGAGAAAGACAGCCGGCCGACCTCGGCCAGGTCGAGCGGGGGGAAGTGGGCCTCGAGGCGTTTGGGATACCGCAAGGCGTAAGAGATTGGAATCCGCATGTCCGGCAGGCCCAACTGGCCGATGAAAGAGCCGTCCACGTATTCGACCAGCGAATGGACGATGCTCTCGCGGTGGACGAGCACCTCGATGCGATCCCCGGGGACGCCGAAGAGCCAGTGCGCCTCGATGATCTCGAGACCCTTGTTCATCATTGTGGCCGAGTCGATCGTGACTTTGGGGCCCATGTCCCAGTTGGGATGGCTCAGGGCCTCCTCCCGGGTGACGGTTCCCATCTCCTCTTTGGAGTGATCCCGGAAGGGTCCGCCCGAGGCGGTGAGAATGAGCCGGCGGACGTCCTCGGGCCGATGCCCCTTGAGGGCCTGGTAGATGGCGTTGTGCTCGCTGTCGACGGGCAGGAGCTGGGCCCCGCGCTCGGCCGCCCGGCCGACCACCAGCTCGCCGGCCGCGACCAGGGGCTCCTTGTTGGCCAGTGCGACGACCTTTCCGGCTTCGACGGCGGAGAGCGTGGGGATGAGTCCGGCCACGCCCTCGACGGCGGTCAAGACCACGTCCGCCTCCGCCAGTCGGCCCATTCGCTCCTGGCCTTCCGGTCCGGACCAGACCTCGATCTTCAGTTCGCTGAGCCGCTCCTGAAGCGCCCGGGCCGCGTCCCGATCGTACACCGCGACCGCCGGCGGCCGGAACTCCCGCGCCTGTTCCTCCAGGCGGTCGATGTTCCGGCGCCCCGCCAGGCCCACAATCTCCAACTCGTCCAGGTTGTGCCGGACGATATCGAGGGCGCTGGTCCCGATGGACCCCGTCGCCCCGAGGATGACAATCCGGTTCCGGCCGGCATGCGCCTCAACGCTCATATCGGATTGATTCTCATTCAGGAGGCGAGGGTTGGAAAGGCGACGACGCCCCCGCTTCGCGCCGCCGCTACGGGATTCCCCGCATCCATAATATCGCATAAAGGATGGGACCCGCGAACATCAGGGCGTCCAGGCGATCCAGCATCCCGCCGTGGCCGGGGATGAGCGCACCGGCGTCCTTGACCCCGGCGGCGCGCTTGATCGCCGACTCGGCCAGGTCTCCCGCCTGACCGGCGGCGCCGAGAAGCAGGCCCACCGCCCCCGCTCCGAGCCATCCCCATTCGGGACGCGCGGGCAGGAACCACGCCCACGCGAGGATCCCGGCCGCCAGGCTCGCCCCCATACCGGCCAGGGCGCCTTCGACGGTCTTCTTCGGGCTCAGCCGGGCGTGCAACGGGCGGCTGCCCCACGCCCGGCCCCCGTAATAAGCGCCGGTGTCCCCCGCCCAGACGACGAGCCACAGAAAGAAGATCCACCGCCAGCCCTCGGCCCCGTCTCCTCCCTCCGGAAAGCTCCGCAACAGGGTCATGGACCCGAATGTGAATCCCACGAACCCGATGCCGAGGATCCCCCCGGGGATCCCCTTCGGGGCGGGCCAAACGTGTCGGGGCAGGCAGAGCGCTGAAGAGAAGAATAACAGAAGCGCCGCCCAGACAACCAGCGTGGCGGCGGGGGGCGGGAAATGCGGGATCCCGAAGGCCAGCGCGGCCCCGGCGGCGGCGCCCAGCCCCAGAGCGATGCGGTTTCCGGGAAATCCCGCCAGGCGGAGGAATTCCCACGTGCCGACGGCGGCGGCGGCCGCGACGAGGAGTGAAAAGGAGACCGGACTGCCGTAACGGACGAAGGGGATCAGGACCACGAGCGCGACCCCGGCGCTGAGAACGCGGGTCACGCCTTATCCCTTTTTTTGGGCCACTTGGTCTTGGGTCCGGCCGAAGCGCCGCTCCCGATTCTGGAACTCGAGGATCGCCCGGTAAAGCTCGGGCTTTCGGAAATCCGGCCACAGGACATCGGTGAAGTAGAGCTCCGTGTAGGCCAGCTGCCACAGGAGGAAGTTGCTGATCCGGAGCTCTCCGCTCGTGCGGATCAGCAAATCCGGATCGGGCAGGTCGGCCGTGTACAGGAATCGCTCGAAGAGCCGCGGGATGTCCTCGGGTTTCATCTCGTCCCGTCTCACCGCCTCGGCCATTGCCTGGGCCGCCCGGATGATCTCCTGCCGGGACCCGTAACTCAGGGCCAGGGTGAGCACCATGCCGTCGTTCTCGGCCGTCCGGCTTTCGGATTCCTCGATGATCCGCTGGGCGCCTTTGGGGAGGTTTCCCACCGCGCCGATGGTCTTGAAACGGATGTTCTCGCGCATCATCCGGTCGATCTCTTTGCGGAGGAACTCCCGTAGAATTTCCCACAGGGCCCGGATTTCCAGGGAGGGGCGGCTCCAGTTCTCCTCGGAGAAGGCGTACAGCGTGAGCGCGCCGACGCCGATTTCCCGGCAGGTGGTGACGATCTCATCAACCGATCGGACGCCTTCGCGGTGTCCGGCGATTCTCGGCAGGCGGCGGTTGTGGGCCCAGCGGCCGTTGCCGTCCATGATGATGGCGATGTGGCGGGGAAGTTTCCGGAGGTCGATTTGTGCCGGAAGGTCATCGGCGGACACGAGGGGAATTCCTTCGGATGCGGTGGAAGGGAGGACGGATCGGGCGCTCCGGTCGGTCATTCCTCCATGACTTCTTTCTCTTTTTTCGCCGCGGCCTCGTCCACTTTTCGGATGAACTCGTCCGTCAGTTTCTGGATTCGCTCCTGGGCGCGGCGGTTATCGTCTTCGCTGATCTCTTTGTCTTTCTCCATCTGCTTGAGCAGGTCGTTGCCGTCGCGCCGGACGTTCCGAACGGAGATTCGCCGGTCCTCCGCGCTTTTCTTGACGACCTTGACCAGGTCCCGCCTGCGCTCTTCGGTCAGGGGCGGAACGGGGATCCGGATGACCGTTCCGTCGCTGACGGGGTTCAGGCCGAGGTTGGAGCGCTGGATGGCCTTCTCCACCTCGGGCGCCACCGACTTGTCCCAGGGCTGGATGACGATGAGGCGGCTCTCGGGGACCGAAA
>JASLXW010000014.1:0-6140 GCA_030740135.1 Nitrospinota bacterium | reverse complement strand
TGAGCTGCGCCTGGGCGCCGAAGTAGTCCACCAGGATTCCGTCGACCAGGGCGGTGGTGGCCCTTCCCGTCCGCACCCCGGCGTACTCCTTCACCAGAGAGTCCAGGGTCGATTGCATGCCGTCCTTCACTTCCTGGTGAATCTCTTCGATCATTCGTCCAGGTCCCGCACCATCGATCCGACCGCCTCACCTAGAACCAGCCGCTTGAGGTTTCCCGGTTTTCGCAGGTCGAGGACGGCGATGGGGAGATGGTTCTCCATGCACAGCGAAACGGCGGTGACGTCCATCACCCGAAGCCCCCGCTGCAGGACCTCCTGGTAGTTGAGCAGCGTCAGCTTTTCCACGTCAGGTGTGGTTTCCGGGTCGCCGGTGTAGATGCCGTCCACCTTGGTGGCCTTGATGATGACGTCCGCGCCGATCTCCACCGCCCGGAGGGCGGCCGTCGTGTCGGTCGTAAAATAAGGATTACCCGTCCCCCCGACGAAGATCAAGACCCGGCCCTTCTCCAGGTGGCGCAGGGCGCGGCGCCGGATGTAGGGTTCGGTGAACTGATGAACCGAAATGGCCGACATGACCCGGGTGACGAGCCCCGAGGACTCCAGCGCGTCCTGGAGCGCCAGTCCGTTCATGATCGTGGCCAGCATCCCGATCTGGTCCGCGGTGACGCGGTCCATGCCTTTTTCCGCCCCCGCCACGCCGCGAAAGAGGTTCCCGCCTCCGATGACGACGGCGACCTGGATCTCCAGGCGCTGGATCTCCTTGAGCTGCTCCGCGATGTCCTGGAGAACGGTGGATTCGATGCCCGACGGGCGTTTGCCCATCAGGGCCTCCCCGCTGAGCTTCAGCAGGATTCGCTGATAGGAGGACGCTGTCGACCGGATCGGCTTGACGGGTTCAACCGGCCGACTCACATTCGTTCTCCGTGTTGGGGCATCCAGAAAAGAAACCCTGCGGCCGGGCGGAACGGACTAGGCGCTGGCAATCTGCTGTTGAACTTCTTCGGCGAGGTTCTTTTCTTCGTGCTCCAGGCCCTCTCCCACCTGGAAGCGGGAAAAACGGCGGATGGAGATGTTCTCGCCCAGCTCGGCGATCTTTTCCTTCAACAAGGTTTGGACGTCCTTGTCCGGGTCCTTGATGAAGGCCTGCTCCAGCATCACCACCTCGCGGTAGAACTTGTCGATTTTTCCATCGACGATCTTGTTGAGGATGTTTTCGGGCTTCCCGGTTTCCCGGGCTTGTCCGGCGTAGACCTCCCGCTCCCGCGCGATGACCTCGGTCGGCACGTCCTCCCGCCGGACGCAAAGGGGGCTGGCGGCGGCCACCTGCATGGCCACGTCTTTGACGAATTCCTGGAACTGCGGGGTCAGGGCCACGAAGTCCGTTTCGCAATTGACCTCGACCAGGACGCCGATCTTTCCGCCCGCGTGAATGTAGGCGTAGACCAGCCCCTCGGTGGCGGTCCTTCCGGCCTTGTTGGCCGCGTCGGCGAGCCCTTTCTGCCGGAGGTGGTCCAGGGCCTTTTCCAGATCGCCTTCCATTTCCACCAGCGCGTTCTTGCAATCCATCATGCCCGCGCCAGATTTCTCCCGGAGGGTTTTCACCAGCGAGGCGGGGATATCCATGCTCATTCTTCCTTCTTGGTTGTTCGATTCCGAAATTCCGCTCCGTGCGGGTCCGGACGGCAAAGCCGGGCCCCCCGGCGCGCGGACCGCTATTCCTTCGGCGGCTCCGCCGGCGGAGCGGGGTCTGCCGGGGCGGGGTCGGGCTGGACGGCCTCCGCGGGGGCGGGGGCCTTGGTTTTGTCGGGGACAGCCGTTGCCGGCGCGGCCTCCTTTGTCTCGGCCGCCGCTTTTTCTTTGTCCGCTTTGTCGCGGATTTCCTGCTCGGCCTTGAAAGCCTCGGCGAGCTCCTCCTCGTCCTTTTTCCTGGCTTTCCCCTTGATGATCGCGTCGGCCACCACGGAGGAAAAGAGACGGATCGCCCGGATGGCGTCGTCGTTGCCCGGCAGGATGGTGTCCACCCCGTCCGGATTACAGTTGGTGTCTACGACGGCGATGATGTGCACGCCCATCTTGCGGGCTTCCCGGATGGCGATGGATTCCTTGTTGGGGTCCACCACGAAAAGAGCCCGGGGGATCTTGTCCATGTCCCGGATGCCCTGAAAGTATTTTTCCAGGCGCGTTTTCTCCCGGTTGAGTTGCAGGACCTCCTTCTTGGTTTTGCCCTTGGTGAGCTGGGCGCCGGGTCCTTCGCCGTTGTCGATCTGCTGGAGCTCCTTCAGGCGGTTCACACGGAGCTTGATGGTCGAGAAATTCGTCAACGTTCCGCCGAGCCACCGCTTCGTCACGTAGGGCATCTCGCAGCGTTGGGCATCTTCCTCGATTGCGGTTTGGGCCTGGCGCTTTGTTCCCACAAACAGGACCTGTCCCGAGCCGGCCCCCAACTCCTGCAGGAACTCATCGGCTTCGCGGATTTTTCCCAGGGTTTTCAGCAGGTCGATGATGTAGATGCCGTTGCGGGAGCCGAAGATATACGGCTTCATCTTCGGATTCCACCGTTTGGTCTGGTGGCCGAAGTGGGATCCCGTCTCCAGCAGGTTTTTTAGACTCACTTCCGCCAAATTTCGGTCACCTCCGTTGCATCAAGAATCGAAAAACAGGACTCCACTTCCGCCAGTCTCCGCAACTTGTCCGACTATGCTCTGCATTATAGGCGCGGCGGACACCTTTGGGCAACCCCAAATTAAGCGGGCGGGCCGCAAGCCGGGCGGGCCTTTCCGAAGGCCGCGTCTCAGGTGTGATACTCCGCGTTGATCCGGACGTATTCATGGCTGAGATCGGAGGTCCAGACCGTTGCGGTCCCGTCCGCCACCCCCAGGTCGATCTCGATCTCGACCTCCGGACCGTCCAGCGGTTTCGCCCCTTCGGGCTCAGCCCTTCCGCCGCCGAACGTCTCCGCCCCGTTGAGCTTGACCCGGAGCGCTTCGGGACGCACCTCCACGCCGCTGGCCCCCGCCGCCGAGACGATCCGGCCCCAATTGGGGTCACAGCCGAACAGGGCGGTCTTGACCAGGTTCGAATCCGCGATCGCGAAGGCCGCCGTTCGCGCCTGCCGGTTGTCCGCCGCGCCGCTCACCCGGACGGTGACGAACTTGGTTGCCCCTTCGCCGTCCCGCACAATGGCGTGCGCCATTTTCAGACAAACCGCGCCGACGGCCTCTCGAAAGGTTTCGAGGTCCGCGGGCGCGGACGCCCCGACGCCGGACGCCCCGTTGGCCAGGAGGAGGACCGTGTCGTTGGTGCTGGTCTCGCCGTCCACGGTGATGCGGTTGAACGAATCGTCCGCGGCCCGGATCAGCGTTTTCCGCAAGTCCGCCGTGTCCACCGAGGCGTCCGTCGTCACGAAGGCCAGCATCGTGGCCTGGGGGGGCGCGTCTTCCGGCGCGGCGAGGCGGGGGCGGATCATCCCGGACCCCTTGGCCATCGCCCCCACGCGCACGCTCCCGCCGGAGAGATCCACCTCGACGGCGGCGGTCTTGGGGACCCGATCGGTCGTCAGGATGGCCTTGGCGGCCGCGTCTCCCCCCCGTGCGTCCAGGGACGAGACGGCGGCCGGGATGGCGCTTTGGATCTTCGCCATGGGCAGCCGGCGGCCGATGACGCCCGTCGAAGCGACCAGAATCTGATCGTCGCCGGCGAGCCCCAGGGCCTCCCCGGTCCGTCGGGCCATGGCGAGGGCGTCCTTTTTTCCCGACTCGCCCGTGCAGGCGTTGGCGTTTCCGCTGTTGATGATGACCGCCCGCGCTTTCCCCCTCCGGACGCGCTCGCGGCAGAGGCGGATGGGCGCGGCGGCCAGTGCGTTCCGGGTGAATACGCCGGCAACGGCCGCCTCGTGTTCGGAGAACACCAGCGCGAGGTCCAGCCCCTGTTGTTTGATCCCCGCCCTCACGCCGGACGCTGAAAATCCCGCCGCCGCGGCGACGCCGCCTTCGACCCATCGAAAAGCGGGAGGGGAGATTTCTCCGGGGCTCATATCGGGATTCCTGTTGGGGCGAGGCCGATTGTTTCCGGGAGCCCCGCCATCAGATTCATATTCTGAACCGCCGCGCCGGCGGCGCCCTTGGTCAGATTGTCCAGGGCGGAGACCACCACGACCCGCCCGGTGCGGTCGTCCAGCGCGAATCCCAGGTCGGTGAAGTTCGATCCCCGCACCTGGTCCGTCGACGGGACCCGGCCCGGGGGCATGAGGCGCACGAAAGGCTCGCCGCCGTAGGCCCGCTCGAAGGACGCGTCCAGCTCGGGCGCGCCCACGCCCTCTTTCCGCCGGGCGTAACAGGTGCTCAGGATCCCTCGGTTCATGGGGATCAGGTGAGGCGCAAAGGTCAAGGTGACGGCCGACCCCGCGGCGCCGGAGAGCTCCTGCTCGATCTCCGGCGTGTGCCGATGGACGCCGAGGGAATAGGCCCGAACGCTCTCGTTGACTTCGCAGAAGGAGAACTCCGTTTTGTTCTGTCTCCCGGCGCCGGAAACCCCCGATTTCGCGTCCACCACAATCGAGGCCGGCTCGATGAGGTCGTCGCGCAGCAGCGGGGCCAGGGCCAGGATGGCCCCTGTCGGATAGCACCCCGGATTGGCCACCAGGCGGGCGTCGCGGATCGCCTGCCGGTGAAGCTCGGGCAGCCCGTAGACGGCCTCGTCCAGACGGGCCGCGTCGGTGTGTTTCGTCCCATACCAGGTTTCGTACACGTCCGGAAGCTTGAGGCGGTAATCGGCGCTGAAGTCGACGACTTTTTTCCCGGACGCCAGGACGGCCGGCACCGCGCTCATCGCGCTTCGGTGGGGGAGGGCGGTGAAGACCAGATCGGCCCCTTCGCCGACGGTCGCCGGGTCCAGGGACGCGAGCTCCGCTTCGATGACGCCCTGGAAGGCCGGCAGAACTTCGCCCAGCGTCCGGCCCGCGAACGTCTCCGAGGTGAGGCGGACGATCTCCACTTCAGGATGGGCGGCCAGGATACGCAGCAGTTCGCCTCCCGCGTATCCGGTGGCGCCCGCAACAGCAATGCGCAGCATCCTTCCGCGATCCTTTACAGGGCGGGGTTCAGCCCTCCGAGCCCGGGGCGGGCGCGGGTCTTATCGTTTGGAGAATTGGAAGCGGGCGCGCGCGCCTCTCAAACCGTATTTTTTTCGCTCCTTGACGCGCGGATCGCGTGTCAAGAAACCGGCGCGCTTCAGCGTGATCCGGTGCTTGGGGTCCGCTTCGACCAGGGCTTTGGCGATGCCGTGCCGGATGGCGCCGGTCTGACCTGAAAGCCCCCCGCCCTTGACGGTGATGTAGGCGTCATACTGGCCCCAGGTTTCGGTTGTGTCGAACACCGATTTCAGGACCATCTGCGCCGTTTCCCGCGGGAAATACTCCTCGATGGGACGGCGGTTGACCATGATGCGGCCGGGTCCGGCGCTCAACCAGACGCGAGCGATGGCGGATTTTCGCTTTCCCGTAGCGTAGATGCGGTCGGCCATAATGTCTCTTGTCGCCTTCTCTTTCAGGTCTCGAGGGGCTGCGGTTGCTGGGCCTCGTGTTCGTGGTCCGGCCCGGCGTACACTTTGAGTTTTTTCAGCATGGCGCGGCCGAGGGGGTTTTTCGGCATCATCCCTTTGACGGCCATTTCGACGATCCGCTCCGGATGGGCGCCGCTGAGGATCTCTTCGGCCGTTCTGGCCTTGATCCCGCCCGGATACCCCGAGTGGCGGTAATACACCTTGTCCGTCCGTTTTCTGCCGGTCAGGACCACCTGTTCGGCGTTGATCACGATTACGTGATCGCCCCCGTCCACGTGGGGGGTGTACATTGGCTTGTGCTTGCCCCGCAGGATGGTCGCCACGCGCGTCGCCAGACGGCCGAGAACCTGACCCTTGGCGTCCGCCACGTACCACTTTCGCGCCTTCAGGGCGTCTTCTTTTCGTAACGAGGGGGTTTTCTGCGGCATGATCCCACAAACTCCAACGAATCAATAAAAGACAAGAGAGGCTAATTTACTCCAGCCCCGGTTGATGTCAAGCGATTCAGGCCGTCCGGCTCCATTGCTTAGGAGGGGCTTGCGGCGCTTTGTTGGAACCACTCCACGGTTGTCCGAAGCCCA
>JASLXW010000149.1 GCA_030740135.1 Nitrospinota bacterium | reverse complement strand
TAGCCGCTCTTTTGAATCTCCCCGCGCACCATCCGGAAGATCTCCTCCACGCGCGGTTCGATGATTTCGCACAATACGCGGCGGGAGAGGATCCGCGGCTCGCGCCCCCCGATGCCCGGAACCTCGATGGTCTCGTTGCGGTCGACCAGCGCGGCCTTCGCGCACCCGTACCGCCTCTTGATCCGCTCGGCCTCGCCGGTGGGCGTCCGAAGCCCCACCGCCAGGTCCCGGGTGATGTGATTGCCCCCGACCGGGAGGACGGCGGTGTGCTGGATGGAATGATCGTGAAAGATGGCGAGATCGGTCGTGCCCCCGCCGATGTCCACCACGCCGACGCCCAACTCCCGCTCGTCATCGGTGAGGCAAGACAGCGATGAGGCCAACTGCTCCAGGACCAGCCCTTTCGCCCGCAGGCCCGCCTGCTCGACGCTGCGCGTCAGGTTCTTGGCGGCCGTCACGGCGGCCGTGACAAGATGGGCCCTGCCTTCCAGCCGCACCCCCGAGATCCCCAGGGGGTCCTGAATGCCGTCCTGATTGTCCACAATGTAGTTCTGGGGGAGGACGTGAATGAGCTGCTGATCGACCGGCATGCTCACGGCCTGCGCGGCGTCCAGAACGCGCTCGACATCGTCTTGGGCCACCTCCGGGCCGCGAACCGCCACGGTCCCGTGGCTGTTGTAGCTGCGGATGTGGCTCCCGGCGATCCCCACGTAGACCTCGTAGACGGGGACATTGGCCATCCGCTGGGCCTCCCCCACGGCGGAGACGATGGATTCCACTGTCCTCTCGATGTTGACCACCATGCCCTTGCGGAGGCCCTGGGAGGGATGGGTCCCCACGCCCAGGATATCCAGAAGACCGTCCTCTCCCCGCTCCGAGATTAAGGCGCACGTCTTCGTCGTCCCGATGTCCAGGGCGACGATGTAGTCTCCTTTTCGGCTCATTTTTTGTACCCTTCCGGGCGACGGGCCGTTGACCGCACGACCACCCGGCTCCCCATGGAGAGGTCCGCCTCACCCGGCCAGGGTTTCCCTCCCCGGCGCTCGAGGATGAAGGCGAACCGCCTCAACGCCTGCTCCATGTCCCGGGGAGAGAGCCGGACCCAAACCGTCCGCCCCTTCGACCCCAGGAGGTTCATCGAAATCCTTTCCTTGCCCGGGTGACCGCCCAGGTCCACCGCCGCCAGCCGGACCCCGCCTTTTCGGCCGGGGGGCCAGACGGCGAGATAAGCCCGAATGGCGGCCAACCCCGTCTCGATCGCCTTGCCCGAGAGCGGCCGGCCGGCCCGGAGGGACTTCGGGGTGCCGCGCACGTCCAGCCCCCGCAAGACCGGGAGACCCTTCCAGCCCTCCCCCCCCGCTTCGGCCCCCCCCTCGGCCAGGATGACGCCCTCCGCGTCGATCAGGCGCGTCCCCCGGCCTCTGTCGCCCGTTGGGAAAAGCACGGCCCAGGGCTTTCTTTCGACCACTTCGACCCGCAGGGTCCCGGGGAGGTCCCGGGAGAGCGAAGCCGAGCGGACCCAGGGATGGCTCTCGATCCTCCGCCGAAGGATCTCCAAATCGGCGGCTAGGAAGTTGTCCGTTCGCCGGAGCCCCAGGCGGGCCCTCACGACCGACTGGCTCAGGTGGGCCGTTCCCGAGACCTTCACCTCCCTCATCTGGAAGTAAGGGGAGGCGAGCGACCAGCGGTAAAGGGCGTCCGCGCCGGCCAACAGGGCGAGTGCGGCGGCCCCGCCGCCCGCCGCCCGGCGCCAGACCCGCCGGGTCCGGCCTTGGGCGGAAGCTTTGGAAACGGCGGACGCCCCGGTTTGCGATGAACCCCGGCGCCGGACTCGGCCGGCCGGGGTCGCGACGGCGCTTGCGCTCATGACGGGCGCTTCTCCTTACGCCTCATGGTCCCGCTCTCCCATCCGGTGGATCTCCAGCTCCAGCTCGGTCCCGATCCGGCGCCGGATCTCGAGGACCAGCCGGTCCACGTCCCGGGCCGTGGCTTGGCCGCGGTTTACGATGAAGTTTGCGTGGACGGTGGAGATTTCCGCGTCCCCCGCCCTGAGGCCCTTGAGGCCCGCTTCCTGGATCAGGCGGCCGACCGATTCGCCGGGGGGGTTCTTGAAGACCGACCCGGCGCTCGACTGATGCAAGGGCTGCGTCTTCCGCCGCTCCCGCACGCGGCTGCGGATGTCGGCGAGCGTTTCCTTGCGCGGCCGGTTTACGCACCGGAACGAGCCGCCCACGACGGCGCCCGCAACAGGGTAGGCCGTCCGCCGGTATCGGAACCCGATCTCCTCTCCCGGCAACAGCCAGAACCGGCCCTCGCCGTCCACCACCTCGACGGACTCGACCACGTCGCCGATGAACTCCGTCGTTGTCCCGCTGTTCATGATGAGCGCGCCCCCGACGGTGCCCGGGACGCCCGCGAGGAATTCCAGGCCCCCCAGGTCGGCATGGGCCGTCCTGCGGAGCAGGTCCCCGATTTGGGCGCCGGCGCCGGCGTAGACCACGCCCCCGGCGTCCGTCCGCGACGTGACCTTCACCTCGTCGAACCCCTTGCCGAGCGTCACGACGATCCCCCGGAACCCCCGGTCCGAAACCAGGAGGTTGGTCCCCCCGCCCACCACGCGGATGGGAATGCGCTCGGTGTTTCCACGAGCCAGGACCTCCTGAAGGGCGTCCAGGTCCTCCGGCTCGACCAAGGCGTCGGCGGTCCCGCCGATGCGGTAGGAGGTCCGGTCCCGCATGGGCGCATCGATGCGGACGCGGGTTTTGACGTTGTTCAACCAGCTCAACCAGTCTTCCCGATCCATGAGGTTCTCAAGCCGCCTCGCCGCCCGCCGCGGAAGGGCGGTCTCCCCGTCCGGATTCTCCGCCGGAACGCTTCCCCCTCCCCCGCCCGGCGGCGGGGGTTTCTTGAAGCCGCTTCACGAAATCGGGGGCCGCCTTCCAGATGTCCCCGGCGCCCATGGTGATGAGGAGATCGCCCGCCCGGACGGATTCCATGAGAAAGGTCTGGGCCTCCTCCAGTCCATCGACGCCGTCCGCCTCCACCGTCTTCCGGGCGCGAACGCCCTTGAGGATCCGGCCGGCGTTGACGCGGGGGATGGGCTTCTCGCCCGCCGGGTAGATGGGCAGGATTCCCAGCCGGTCGGCCTGATCGAACGCGTCGAAGAATTCCTCCAGGACGTCCCGCGTCCGGGTGTACCGGTGGGGCTGGAACAGCACGACGATCCTCCGATTCGGCCAGGCCCCCCGGGCGGCCGACAGGACGGCGCGGATCTCCCTGGGGTGATGGCCGTAGTCGTCCACCACGGTGACGCCGTTCACCTCGCCGATGTGCTCGAATCGGCGGTGGATGCCGCTGAATTCCTCCAGGGCTTTGCCGATCGGCCCGGCGCCGATGCCGAACTCGGTCGCGACCGCAACGGCCGCCATGGCGTTGCAAACGTTGTGCGAGCCCCGCAAGCGGATTTCCATGCGGCCTATCCGCCGGTCCCCCTGGAAGGCCGTGAAGTCCATCCCGTCGGGGGCGGGCGCGACGTCGCGGGCCGTGTAGTCGGCGCCCTCCTCGAGGCCGTACGTCACCGACTTGCGCTCGAGCTCGGGGATCATGTCGCGGATGTGCTCGTCGTCGGCGCAGAGCAGAGAAAAGCCGTAGAAGGGCACCTTGTTGACGAACTCCCGGAACGCCTCCCGGACGGCGTCGAACGTTCCGTAGTGATCCAGGTGCTCGGCGTCGAGGTTCGTCACGATGGCCACGGTGGGCGCCAGCCGGAGGAAGGACCCGTCGCTTTCATCGGCTTCGGCCACCAGGTACTCCCCTCGCCCCAGGCGGGCGTTGCTCCCGAGGCTGTTCACGCGGCCGCCCACAATCGTCGTGGGGTCGAGGCCGCCTTCCGACAGCACGGCCGCGACGAGCGAGGTCGTGGTGGTTTTCCCGTGCGCGCCGGCCACCGCCACGCCGTACTTCATCCGCATCAGCTCGGCCAAGATCTCGGCCCGGGGAATGACGGGGATGTTCCGGCCCCGCGCCGCCGCCACCTCCGGGTTGGAGGCCGAAACCGCCGAGGAATAGACCAGGACGTCGACTTCCCCGATCTGCTCGGCGGTATGCCCGTGGCGGACCTTCATCCCCAGCTCGGCCAGCCGCCGCGTGGTCTCCGATTCGGTGATGTCTGAACCGCTGACGTCGTAGCCCAGGTTCATGAGAAGCTCGGCCAAGCCGGACATGCCCACCCCGCCGATGCCGACGAAGTGTATCCGGCGGCAGCGGATGAGAAACGGATAGCTCTCAATGGGGTTCGCGATCATCGGGTTCTCCTCCGCCCGCGACGGACCCGCACAGCCGGGCGATCCTCGCCGCGGCGCCCGGCTTCGCTTTCGCCCGTCCCGCGGCCGACATGGCCCTGCGCCGGGCGGGGTCTCCCAGCAGGGCCGCTGCTTCGCCGCCCAGGCGCGCCTCGATCTCCCCTTGGGGAATCGTCAAGGCCGCCCCCGCGGCGGCCGCCGCGTTCGCCGCTTGATGGTGATCGGCCCCCGCCGGCATCGGGACGAGAATCGCCGGGACGCCGGCCGCCATGAGCTCCGAGACGGTCAACGCGCCGGCCCGGGCGATGGCCAGGTCTGCTTTGCGGTAGGCCGCGGCCATGTCTTCCAGAAAAGGCGAGACTTCCGCGTCGAAGCCGCCCTCCCGGTGCGCCCGCCGGACCGGTTCGGCGTCCGACTCCCCCGTGACGTGAATCACGCGAACCCTCAGCCCCCGGGCCTTCCAGGCGGGCAGGGCCCGGCAAAGGGCTTCGTTGAGCGCATGGGACCCCTGGCTTCCCCCGAAGACGAGCAGCGTCGGAGGCGACCCGGACGCGCGGTCCGGTTCCCCGTCCGATTGGGTTTCGGAGGCCAGGGCTTCGATCTCGGGACGCAGGGGAACCCCCGTCACCACGCAATGCGTCCGGCCGAGGAGGTCCCGGGCCTCGGGAAACCCCAGGGCCGCGGCCTTCGCGAACCGAGAAAGGAAGCGGTTGGCCGCGCCGGGATGCGCGTTCTGCTCCATCAAGACAACGGGACAGCCGGTGCACCACGCCGCCAGGACCGTCGGCGCGCTCGCGTAGCCGCCGACGCCCAAGACCACCCGGGGCCGGAACCGAAAGAGGATCCAGAAGGACGCCATCACCCCTCCGAGGAGCAGGACCGCCGAGCGCAGCCGTTCGCCGAAGGTCTTTCCCTTGAGGCCGCCCGCCGGAATCAGGCGGTGGGGAAGTCCGGAGGCGTCGAGAATCTTGCGGTCCAAAGGCCGCTTTGCCCCGACGAGCAGCACCTCCGCGCCCGCGCGCGTCTCCAGCCAGGTTCGGGCGACGGTTATCGCCGGGACCAGGTGTCCCCCCGTGCCGCCGCCCGCAATGAGCATCTTCAAGGTTCGGCTCCCAGGTCATGACGGCCGGCCCTTGCCGGGATTTCGGGACCCCACGCTCAACAAAACGCCCACGCCCGCCATGGACGCCACCAGCGACGATCCCCCGGCGCTGAAGAACGGCAGCGGCATTCCCTTGGTGGGAAGTAGCCCGGACACCACGCCCAGGTTCGCCAGGGCCTGAAGGCCCATCCAGGAAGTGAAGCCGGCCGCCAGATAGGCGCCGAACGGGTCCGGACAGGATGTGGCCAACCGGGAGGTCCTCCACAGGAGAACGCCGAACAAGGCCAGGATGAGGCCCGCCCCCAACAGGCCGAGCTCTTCGCCCACAACGGCGAAGATGAAATCCGTATGCGGGGCCGGAAGAAAGAGGAGCTTGGCCTTGCCCCGCATCAACCCTTCGCCGGTCCAGCCCCCTTGCGCGAGGGAGAGATAGGATTGGACCATCTGGTATCCCGAGCCTTCCGCGTCCGCCCAGGGGTCGAGAAAGCTCAGCAGCCGTCTCTTGCGATACGCCGCCGAGATCACGAAAGCGGCGAGGAAGGGGAGGGCGGCGGCCAGGACCGCTCCCAGGTGGAGGGGCCTTGCGCCCGCCAGGATCAGGAGCGTGATCGCGACGCCCAGAAGAAGGAGGCCCGACCCGACGTCCGGCTGGACCATCACCAGAACGGACAACGCGCCCGCCATGCCGATGGCGGGGAGCAGGCCGAAGCCCAGCTCCCGGATCCGATCGCCCTTGAGGGCGAGAAGGTGGGACATCAGGACCACCAAAGCGAATTTCACCGGTTCCACCGGCTGGACGGAGAGATCTCCCAGTCGCAACCAGCGGCGGGCGCCCCCGGCCTCCGCGCCCCAGCCGGGGATCAAGACGGCCGCCAGGGCCAAAAGCGAGAGTCCCAGGAGGGGATAGGCGGCCCGGCGCCAGAGCGCATAATGGATTCGGGAAAACGCGAACAAGACTCCCAGCCCCGCAGCCGCGAAAACGATCTGCCGCTTGAGGAAGTAGGCCGAATCTCCATGTCGCTCAAGCGCCAAGACGGCGCTGGCGCTGTAGACCATGACCACCCCCGCGCTCACAAGGGCCAGGACCGTTCCGAGAAGCCAGGGGTCGGGCCGGTGGACGGCTCGGGTCGCGCTCATGGCGCCAGGTTCTCCACTTCGGCCGCGAATTGTCGGCCCCGGTCTTCGTAATCGGCGAACATGTCGAAGCTGGCGCAGGCCGGGGACAGGAGGACCACGTCTCCGGTCCGGCCCCGTTCGTCCGCCGCCCGGACGGCCTCCGCCATGGATTCGGCCTCGACGCAATCCGCCAGGCCCGCAAAGGCGGACCGGAACCGCGACCTCGACTCCCCGATGAGGATCAGGGTTTTCACCCGGTCCCGGACGAGCGGCCGCAGCGGCGTCAGGTCGCCGGCCTTGTCGCGGCCGCCGGCGATGAGAATGATCGGGTCGGCGAAGCTCTCGATGGAGCGGACGGCGGCCCCGACGTTCGTTCCCTTGGAATCGTTGTACCAGCGGACGCCCCGCCGTTCCCGGACCAGGGTCAGGCGGTGTTCGATGGGCCGGACCGCCCTCAGGGCGCGGCCCGTGGACTCGGCCGGGACGCCGCACAGGGCGGAGACGGCGATGGCCGCCAGGGCGTTCTCGACGTTGTGGACGCCGTGAAGCGGGAGGGCGTCGCGCTCGAGGACGTTCTCGGACGAACCGCCGTCGCGCCGGACGAGGCGCCCTTCCTCCAGGCAGGCCCCGTCGGTTACGGGTTCCCGCCGGCTGAAGAACCGGACCCGGGACGGAGCTTCCCCGGCAAAGGCCCGCACCCGCTCATCGTCCGCGTTCAGGACCAGGTGGTCTTCGGCCCGTTGGGCGGTGAAGATCCGCCGCTTCCAGCCGACGTATTCTTCCAGGTCCTGGTGCCGGTCCAGGTGATCGGGGGTGATGTTGGTGATAACGGCGACGTGGGGCCGGAAGATCTCGACCCATTCCAGCTGGAAGCTGCTCACCTCGACCACGATGAAGTCCGGGGGGTCGTCCTCGGCCAGGGCGGCGATGAAGGGGGCGCCGATGTTTCCCGCCGCCGGGGCGCGGAACCCGGCCGCTTCGAGCAGGGTTTGGATCAGGCCGGCCGTCGTGGTCTTCCCGTTCGTCCCGGTCACCCCGATGACGGGGGTCCGGCAGAAGCGGAAGGCCAGCTCGATCTCGCTCAGAACGGGCACGCCGGCCGCGGCGGCGCGCGCCAGCAGGGGGTGCTCGCGCGGAACGCCGGGACTGACCACGACGCCTTCGGTCTCCTCGAACAGCGCCGCGGGGTGGCCGCCCACGGCCCGCGCGACCCCGGTGGGAAGCCGGGAGAGGATGTCGGCCAGGTCCGCTTCGGGCCGCTGGTCCGTCACGGTGACCCGGGCGCCGCGATCCGCCAGGAACCGGGCGGCGGCCTCTCCCGTCCGGGCCAGGCCCATTACCGTATAGCGCTGTCCCCGAACATCGGGTTCCATCACGGGGGGGGGGGCCGCCATGGGGTTCATCCTTTCGTCCCGGTCATCGCAGCTTCAACGTGCTGAGGCTGAACAGGGCCAGGATGACGGCGATGATGAAGAAGCGCACCACCACCTTGGGCTCTTCCCATCCCTTCAGCTCGAAGTGGTGGTGGAGCGGCGCCATCCGGAAGATCCGCCGGCCGGTCAGCTTGAACGAGACCACCTGAAGAATGACCGACACCGTTTCCAGGACGAAGATTCCGCCGGCGATGACCAGCGCCGCTTCCTGCCGCGTCACCACCGCGATCGTCCCCAGCGCCCCCCCGAGGGCGAGCGCCCCTACGTCGCCCATGAACACCTGGGCGGGATAGCTGTTGAACCACAGGAATCCCAGGCTGGCGCCCAGCATCCCCCCGCAAAAAACCGTCAGCTCCCCCGCGCCCGCCACGTAGACGACCTGGAGGTAGCGGGCAAACAGGACGTTGCCGGCCACGTACGTGAAGAACACGAAGGCCATGGTGGCCACGAGGAAAGGTCCCAGCGCGAGTCCGTCCAGACCGTCGGTGAGGTTCACCGCGTTGGAGGTGCCGGTGACGACCACCAGGACGAAGAAGAGGTACCCAACGACGCCGAGATACGGAAAGACGTTCTTGAAGAACGGGACCGCCAAGCGCCCCTGGATGTCCGGGTTGACGGGGTCATACAAAAGGAAGACCGCGATTGCCAGCCCCACGACGGCCTGGGCGGAAAACTTGGAGGAGGCCCGGACTCCCTTTCCGTTGTTGGTCGTGACTTTCAGGTAGTCGTCCACGAAGCCGATGGCGCCGAAACCCAATGTGGCGAACAGGGCCAGCCAGATATACGGGTGCGTCAGGTCCGCCCAGAGGAGCGTGGGGAAGACCAGGGCCAGAATGATCAGGAGCCCCCCCATGGTGGGCGT
>JASLXW010000148.1 GCA_030740135.1 Nitrospinota bacterium | reverse complement strand
GATCTTGGTCAGGACAAAGTTGAACAGCCACATCAGGACCACCCATACCGCGATCCCGGCCATCGCCCACAGGATGGTGCTGGAGGTGCCTTCGGGAAAGTAGTTCATCCATTGCGCCACCACCGACAAAGGCGCCAGCAGCAAATATGCCCAGACCCCGGTCAACAACGGGCTGATCGGGCGCAAACCCTGGCTGTTGTGGAAAAACGCCTGCCCCGCCCCGAGGACGAGCAGATACACTATGACCATCAAGAGGATGGCGCCGAGGGGGGTCAGGACCGAGTAAAAGATACCCGTTTCCGTGATGACGTCTGACGTCTTGAGGATCCAAAGCACCAAGACGACGACGAGGTTCAAGATTCCCGTTTTCCAAAGGGCTTTGGACTTGACCATCGACGCATCCTCATCTCTCGGGCGTTATCTGCTTCGGCTCAACCCGGAACCCGACCCTCCGGGAGGACCAATGACTCGAACTTCCTCACTTTCCCGATGCCGAAAACGACATTGAACTGGACCGTGTGCAGAATCTTAACCGAGGCCCTCCGGACGTGTCAATCGGATTTTCTCCCCGGCGATTCCAAGCCGCCTCATTGAAACGCCGGCCACACCGAATCGGTGAACCGCTCGACCTGCTCCGCCTGGTTGCGGGAGGCGAACCGGAGAATGAACTTGCGGACGCCGGCCTCGATCATCCCGCCCAGGTGATCCTGAATCTCCCCGGGCGCGCCGAAGGGGTCCCGCTCCCACATGCCCTCGGACAGATCCCGCTGCTTGGTCGAATAGTACCGGTTCAGAACTTCCAGGGCGTCGGCCCGCGCGGAGGCCCGGTCCTCGCCCACGTTCAGCGTAATCTGATACGCGGGCGTCACCGCGTCCTCCGGACGGCCGTACTCGCCGGCGTATTCCCGGACCCGGCCCCAAAGCGCGCGGTACTCTTCCGGGGTCGCCGTGCAGGTCATCCAGCCGTCGGCGAGGCGCGCCACCCGGCGGAGCATTCGCTCCACGATGGGGGCGTCGAGATCAAAGACCTGCGGGTTGTTGGAGATCCAGATTGGCGGACCCCCCGGCCGCGCGGGTTTGGGCTCCAGGTCCAGACCCGGCAGGGTGTGAAATTCATCGTCTCTTTGGACCGGCCCGTCCGACCACAATTCGCGCAAAAGCGTAATCTGCTCTTCCAACAGCCGGCCCCGCTTCTTGTAGGGGATGCGGGCGACATCGAACTCCGCCGTGAACCCCGGGCCGCCCGACTCGGCGCTCCCCCCGCCCACGCAGACGGCGAGGAGGGTCCGCCCCTTGGAGATCCGGTCGAGCGTTCCCCAGGACAGGGCCAGCCACACGGTGTGGCGGAGCGGAGAGATGAGCGCCGCCGTGCCCAGCGTGACGCGCCGCGTCCGGGCCGCGATGGCCGAAAGCGTGGCGATGGATTCCAGCCGGGCCTTCGAGAAGAAATTGTCCCCCACCCAAACGGATTCATAACCGAGCTCCTCGGCCCGGCCCGCCAGATCCAGGAGCTGATCCAGGCCGTAATCTTCGGGGAAGATCACGGGAAGGCGCGTATTCACATTGACGCCGAATCGCACGGTCGGGGACATACGCCTGATCTCCTCGGGTGGGTGTTTGGAAAGGACGCGATGTTACGGGATGGGCGCGAGCCCCGTCAACACGAAGGCGGCGAGAAGATTCGGCTTAAGGAAACAGGCGGGTTTCCCGATAGGTCAATTATCTTCAAGAACGTAAAGGCGACCGCGGGGGGCGCTCCATGCGAAGAATATGGCCGCCCCGTCCATTGGGGATTGAAGCCCGGCTTCCTTTGATAGGAATGAAGCGGATGAATCTCGCGTTGGTCAATGGGCAGGTGGAAGACGAGCCGCACCCGCAAACGGAATCCGGCGAGGGCTTGGTCCCGATCGACCTCGACCTCGTTCCTCTGAACGTCAAGCTCACGTTTCCGATCTTCCGGTTGGTCGGGGATGGCCCGGCCCGCAAGCTGATCCTGGTCTCGAATCAGGGGACCGGATTATCGAAAAGAATTCGTCAGCAGCTCCGCCGCGACGGCTTGACCGCCTACACCAAGCAAACGCACCTGAAGACCTACGCAACGAGCGTGGAAAACAACCTTGAAGAGATTTTGATCGATGAATCCGTGGACCTGGAGAAACGGGCCTCCATCCTCATATTAAAAGGGGGAAGACGTTATGGAGGCGTTTTTCAAGCGTCCGGAATCCACGGAAAACTACAAGAAGACGCAGGACCTTGTGGGCAACATCGTCCGGTTGGCCCATTCCAACGAGCAGGGCGCCCTCAGCATGATGAATCTCGCCCAGCGGGATTACAATACGTACTCCCACAGCCTGCACGTCTGCATCCTGGGCGTGGGCTTTTCGCAGAGCGTTCTGGCCGACAAACAGATCCTGGAGACGAAACCCATTTTGGAAGACCTCCACGAGCTCGGGGAAGGGTTCATCTATCACGACCTGGGCAAGAGCCTGGTCGACGCGAGCATTCTGAAAAAGGCCGGCTCCCTCACCCCCCACGAATGGGAAGCCATCAAAAAACATCCAATCGATGGCGCCCAGATGATTCAGGAGATGGGGATTCGGAAGCGGAACGTCCTGCACATCACCTTGTACCATCACGAGCGGATGGACGGCACGGGCTATCCCTACGGCCTCACGGGAGACTCGCTTCCCGTCATCTCCAGGATCGCCGCAATCACCGACGGTTTTGACGCCATCACCTCCAGGCGCCCTTACAAGGAGGCCAAGACCACGTTTCAGGCCCTTTCCATCATGAAAGAGGAAAACGCCGGGTTCTATGACCCGGAATTTTTTCAAAAGTTTGTCATGATGTTCAGTTCGCAGTCCGGAGACGCCATGAAATTGAAACAGACTGAAGATTCCGCGTAAATTGACCCGTCTATCGCGAACCGCCTCTTGCCCGCCGCGTCCGCCGCGGCGGATTCCTTTCGAAGAACTCCAATAATCGCCCTTGCCCGCGAGCGCTCTTTGTGCATAGTGGCGGGGGTCGGTCCGTAGGGTCCGGCCGGATTCAGGAGCGCCGGGCTTCGGGCCCGGGTGGAAGGAAAGGGGACGATGCGGCTGCGGGGGCGACGCGCGGTGGTGACGGGGGCATCCTCGGGCATCGGAAGACAACTGGCCCTGGACCTCGCCCGGGAGGGGGCGACGCCGGTTCTTCTGGCGCGGAGGGCGGATCTCCTGGAAAGGTTGAGAGAGGAGATTGCGGAGGCGGGCGGCGAGGCCGAGGTCTTCCCGTGCGACGTCTCCGACAACGAGCGCGTCCGGGAGACGGCGGGTGCGATCCTCGCGGCGGGTCCGGTGGACATCCTGATCAACAACGCCGGGTTCGGGTTCGCCGGTCCGCTCCTTCGGTCCGGACCGGAGGAGATCGAGCGCCTCACGCGGACCAATTATCTGGGGGCGGTCTACGGCATTTTCGCGTTCGCCCCGCCGATGAAGCGGAGGCGTTCCGGGCACATCGTGAACGTCGCCTCGGTTGCGGGCCTCATCCCGCCGCCCTTTCTGGGCGCGTACGCGGCGTCGAAGTTCGCCCTGGTCGCCATGAGCCGTGCGTTGAGGCATGAGCTGGCGCCCTTCCGGGTGGGCGTCAGCACGATCTGTCCGGGAACCGTGGAAACCCCCTTTTTCGATACGCATCCCAGCCTCCGGAAAGCGGCCCGGTTCAGGAAAGGGCCGACCATGACGGCCGCCCAGGTGAGCCGGAAGGTCCTCGCCGCGATCCGCGCAAACCGGGGGCTGGTCGTCATGCCCTTCAGCCTGGCCTGCATGGTGCTCCTGGCGCGGATGGTCCCGGGACTCCTCGAAGCGGGACTGGCCGTTTATGCGCGGGCGGCCACGAAGCTCTACAAAGGAGATTGATTCCCCCCCCCGGGGGGGGGGCGCGCTTTTTGAAAGGCCGTCTCCCCCCTTACCTCTCCACCGGCAGATCCGGCCGGTTTCCCCACTCCGCCCAAGAGCCGTCGTATCCCCTCACCTTTTCGTAGCCCAGGAGCCTCAGGCTGAAATACGTGTGAGCGGCGCGGACGAAGGTCTGACAGTAGGGGATGATCTCCTTTTCCCGGGCCACCCCCCGGGACGCGTAAAGGCGGGCGAGCGCTTTCGGCGGAAGCCAGCGGCCCTCCCGATCCCCGAGATTCCGCACCCATTCGATGTGAACGGCGCCGGGGATGCGCCCGCCCCGCTGTGCGCGCTTCACCCGTCCGGAGAACTCTCCCCCGCCGCGCGCGTCCACGATCGCGACATCCTTCCGCCCGAGCTTCGAGCGGATCTCCCCGGCCGAGACGACGCGGGAAGGGTCGAATCGGACCTCGAACCGTTTGGCCGGGTGGGAGGCGGCGCTCCGGCTCACCGCGCCCCCGGCGGCGAGCCAGGCCGGATATCCTCCATTGAGGATGCGGGCCTTGCGGTGCCCCGCGTACTCCAGCGTCCAGAAAAGCCTGGCCGCGAGCAATCCCCCGCTGTCATCGTACCCGACGACGGTGGTCTCGGCGTCGATCCCCAGGGCGCCGAACACCCGAGAGAGCCGCTGCGCGGGGGCGGCCATGCCGGGCGCGCCGTTCACGGTCGCCCGGATCCGATCGAGGCTCAAGGCAACCGCCCCCGGGATGTGTCCCGCGCCGTACCGGCCCTTCCCCCGAAGGTCCACAAGGCGCACGGCCGGGTTTCCGAGCCGCTTTTGAACCCAAGCGGGGCCGACGAGCAAATGGCCGTTGGGATACTCCGGCTCGGAATGAGCCTCCCGCGAAAGGAGAAGCAAACCCAGGACCACGGCCAGAATCAAGGTCGGCGGAACCCGGGGCTTTCTCATGTCGGACCTCCCTTCAGGGCGGCGTCCCACGCCCGCCGGACTCGCGGGGGATCGCGTTTTGATCACCGGCTTCCCCGCCCCGGAGGGTCGAAAGGCGGACGCAACGTTCAAATGATATGATACTTCATGCGGTGAAGCCCCCCTTCCGGCTTCCCGGGTTTTTCCGACAAGTGAGGAGAGTCGATCGATGATGAGCGCCCTGCGGTCCGCTCTTTTTCTTTTTGGGGTGGGAGTCTTCTTCCAACCCGGATGGGTCGCTCCCGCCGAAGCCGAGGGAGACCTCAGCAAGCAGAAGCCCGTCACCATCGAAGTGCGTCTCGGCAGCCGGGACGGCCATCTGGCGTTCAAGCCCAATGCGCTGACCTTCGAGACGGGAAGGCTCTACAGGCTGGTTCTGGACAACCCTTCGGCCTCGAAGCACTACTTCACCGCCCTGCGGTTCGCGGCCGCCGTCTGGACGCGGAAGGTTCAGGACGCGAACATGGAGGTGAAGGGCGCCGTTCGGGAGATCGAGGTGCTTCCCGGGAAGCGGGCCGAGTGGTTCTTCGTCCCCGTTCAGACGGGCGTGTTCGATCTGCGGTGCACGATCGCGGGCGCACACCGAAGGGGGGATGACCGGGCGCCTCACAATTCGTTGAGCCTGGTCCCTCCCGCTTCGTCCCGACGTTCGAGGGCGGACTTTCCGGGGAAAGAAGCATGCGGTTCGACGTCGTCGGCATCGGTCTGGTTTCGGTCGATTATCTTTGCTCCCTTCCCCGTTTTCCCGAGCGAAACACCAAAACCGGCATGACCGGGTTCGACCGGCAGGGCGGCGGCCAGGCAGCGACGGCGATGGTCGGGTGCGCCCGCCTGGGGCTGCGGGCCGCCTTTGTGGGCGCGGTGGGGGACGACCCGGCCGGGGACTTCTCCCTGGAGGCCCTGCGGGCGGAGGGGGTGAACGTGGACGGCGTCCTCGTCAAGCCGGGCAGGCGCAGCCAGTGCGCCGTCGTGCTGATCGATTCATCCTCGGGGGAAAGGACGATTGTTTGGGACCGGGACGTCTGTTTGGAGGAGGGCGACGTCAGGAAAGAGGTTGTCCTGGACGGCCGCTGCCTTCTGGTGGACGGCCACAACCTGCCCGCGGAGATCCGGGCGGCGCGGTGGGCCCGGGAGGCGGGGATCCCGGTCATCTTCGACGCGGAGCGCGTCGGGGAGGGGACGCTCGAGCTTCTCGGCCTGTGCACCTTCGCCGTGGGCAGCCAGGACTTTCCCACCCTCCTCACCGACGCCTCCGACCCTCGGGAGGCCCTGAAAGCGATCCACGACATGGGTCCGGCCGTTGCGGGGATGACGCTGGGCGCGGGCGGGGCCATCGCCTACGACGGCGAGGTCTTTTGCGAGAGTCCGGGATTCGACGTGGGGGCGGCGGACACGACGGGCGCGGGGGACGTCTTCCACGCGGGGCTGTGCTACGGGGTGCTCCAGGACTGGCCCGTGCGGAAAACGCTGGATTTCTCCAACGCCCTCGCGGCCCTGAGCTGCCGGTCGGTCGGCGGTCGGACGGGGATCCCCCGGCTTCAGGAAGTGGAAGAATTCTTAAGGGCGCACGGCCGGGCCTGAGGAGATGATCCGCCGGGAGCGATGAGAACTCACGATAGGGGACTGCTCTGTCTTAACCGAATACGGCCTCGCCGAATTTCCGGTTGGACAGGTGTTTAGAACCTATCTCAAGATCCCATTTCACACTCCTTGGGCCTTTTTCGTCATTCCCGCGAAGCTTGTCCCCGAGAGCCTTAATCGGGGAGCGGGAATCCAGTATTTTTAAGATATTCTGGATGCCCGCTTACGACATGCGGGAATGACGGTTAGGGCACGACCAATTTTGAGATAGGTTCTAGTGTCTCGTCCCGCAATTACCTTGAATATTTCCTTCCATTCCAAAGCACAGGGCGCCACTGGCAGCTTGTCTGCCAGTGGCGCCTTTTTCGAGGAGTCCAATGGGCATCCTGCCCCGGAGACTTATGGAATGAATTTCCGGGACACCACACTCAGGACTCCTTCCTGCGGATAATCACCTCCAACACCCGCTTGGCCGTGGCGTCGGTGACGCGGAATTCCAGGCCGGCGCGCTCGAAGGTCTCGCCTTCCCGGGGGATGTGCTCCAGGGTCTCCGTGACGAAGCCGCCCAGGGTTTCCGCGCGGCCTTTGGGGAGGCCGAGGTCCAGGGTCTCGTTAATGGTGTCCACTTCCATCCGGGCGTCGATCCGGTGCGAGCCGTCGGGCAGCCGCTCATAGAGGGTGGGCGCCTCCTGGTGCTCATCGTAGATCTCTCCGACGATCTCCTCGAGCAGATCCTCCACCGTGACAATGCCCACGCTGCCGCCGTATTCGTCCACGACCACGGCCAGGTGCTCGTCCGTGTCCCGAAGCTTGCGCAAAAGGTCGTCGGCCCGCATGGACTCCGGAACGTAGAGCACGTCGCGGACATATTCCTTGATCCCCGCTTCGTCCGACGGCGCGGTGAGCATTTCAAACGCGGTGACGATGCCGATGATGTTGTGGGTTTCGTCGCGGTGGATGGGGAGGCGGGAGTAGGCCTTCTCCCCCATGGCCCGGGCCACTTCGCCGACCGTCGTCGTCTCCGGCAAGTGGGTTACCTCCACCAGCGGCACCATGACCTCCCGGACCGTCGTGTCGCCGAATCCGAAGATCCGGTGGATCATCCTTCGCTCCTCCAGCCGGACGTCCCCGCCCTCGGTCGAGTCCTGGAGCATGAGGGCCAGTTCCTCCCGCGTGACGGAGACGGAATGCCCCTGCTTCTCCTCTTTGAGGAAAGCGTGCGTGATCCGGGTCACCACGGCGACGACCGGAGCGAGAATCTTGGAAGCGGCCCAGACCACGTAGGCGGCCTTGGGGGCGAGTTGGTCCGCCTTCTCCCGGAACAGGCTCTTGGGGACGATCTCTCCCACAATCAGCAGGACGGGGGTCATCACGACGAGCGTCAGGAGCTCACCGTACCGGGGGCCGGCCAGGGTGAGGATCAGCCAGGTGGAGAGGGTCACGTTGGTCACGAAGGCGATGTTGTGGCAGGTCAGCGTGGTGGCGACCAGCCGCTCGGGGGTGTCCAGGAGCTTCAGGGCCAGATCCGGGCCGCGCTCACCGTCGTCGGCGCGGGTTTTCAGACGGCCGCGGTCGGCGGCCACCATGGCCAGCTCCGCGCCCGAGAAAAAGAACTCCGCGGCCAGGCAGACGATAATGATGACCAGCGCCCACTCCGGACTCATCCGGGGCTCTCCCGGCTTTCGGGGATGTCTATCCGGACTTTCAGGATCCGCCTGCCGTGCATCTCGGTCACGGTGAACAGGAGCCCGTTCCGGCCGATCTGCTCATTCGTCTCCGGCACCCGGCCGAAGAGGTCCATGACGAGTCCCCCGAGGGTGTCGGCCGGGCTGTCCGGGAGCGCAAAGCCCAGCTTCTCCTCGACATCGCGCATGGTCATCCGCCCGGACACGAGGTGGCTCCCGGCTTTGAGGGTCTCGAACGCCTTCATCCCGTTGTCTCCGGAGGGGTCCGAGATCGCCTCGAACAGCTCCTCCAGCACGTCTTCCAGCGTCACCAGCCCGTCCAGGTCCCCGAATTCATCCACCACCAGTGCGATGTGCGTCTTCAACTGCTTGAAGTCGTGAAACAGGTCGCTCACCTTCTTGCTGGGGGGAATGAAGAAAGGCTTGCGCAGGGGCAGGGGCGTTCCGGCTTTGGGGGTCATCGATCCGCGAACGAGCGGCAGCAGGTCCTTCGTGTGGAGAATGCCGGCCACGTTGCCGGGGTGGCTTCGGTACACGGGGATCCGGGAGTGGGGGTTCTTACGGATGGCCTGGAGGATCCGGGGGATCTCCATCTGGTAGGAGAGAAGAAAAATGTCCGGACGGGGGACCATGATCTCCGAGACCAGGGTGTCGGAGAACTCGAAGACGTTGTGAATCAGTTTGCG
>JASLXW010000147.1 GCA_030740135.1 Nitrospinota bacterium | reverse complement strand
TCCGCTTCATGGCGGACCTCCTCGCCCGGTCAGCCCCAATTCTCCCTTATTTCAAACCCGCTCTTAATGGGGAGCACCATACTTGAACATCTCTTCGAAAACAACCTCATCCATCCCCTACCCGCCTCGTTGAAAGCGTTGCGCCAATCTCTTTCACGCTTGACCCGGCCAAAAGGTTACGCGCCCGGAGTGAAAGAGACGCTTCGCTCGATTCATCCACTTGACTGTTCATCCTGAAATCGGTGACCGATCGGGTTCATTCTTCCAGGGAGATTATCCACGCAAATTGTGAATATGCTGTGGAAAACCCAGGCAGAAAACGTCGTGAGAACCTGATTTTCCTGATAGGACAACGAAAATGCCTAATTTTGAGTCATCCACAAAGATTCGCCCGGAAGGATGCGACCCCGACCGGGGCGCCCGGTCCGCGCCTTCGAAATCTGTCTCGGGATCACGGCCTCCAGGGGCCTTCCGGCCCATAGAAAGTGATTGCCGTCTCGCCGAATCGGCGGGTCTCCTTTAATTCCGTCGGGGCCGATTCCGGGGGGGCGGATCGGGCATCGTGCTCCAGAACGGCGACCCCGTCCGGATCGAGCAGCCGGGCGGCCTCTCCCAGCGCATCCGCGCCTAGCGTCGAGGCATAGGGCGGATCCAGGTAAATGATATCGAACGTCCTCTCCTCCCGGCGGAGCCCGGCAAGCGAGGCCAGCGCGTCGCCGGGCAAGACCTCCCATCGGTCCGGCTCGAAGCCGGGCTCTTCCAGATTTCGCTGAATGATGCGGAGCGCTCGCCGGTCCCACTCCAGGAGGACGGTGGATGAAGCACCCCGGCTCAGGGCCTCGGCGGCGATCGCGCCGGTCCCCGAGAAGACGTCCAGAAACCGCGCCTCTTGAATCGCTTCGCCCAAGATGTCGAAGACGGCCTCCCTCACCCGGTCCGCCGTCGGACGGATGTCGCCCTCCCCGGATCGGGGACCTCCGGAGCCGCGGTCCCTGGGTCCGCGGCTCCTCGGGGCGGCCAATCGCCTTCCCTTGGCGGTTCCGGCGATGATTCGCAATGTCGTCTCCGGGTCTTGCGGGCCTCGAGGCTCGCGCGTCCGCTTGGACCTGAAGGTCCCACGCCCTATGATCCCCTCGGGGGGAGGTCAAAGTCCGAAAGGGCCTTGAAGCGCCGCGCGCGGTCCTCGATCTCTTTCGGCGTCAGGGTTCGAAGACGGTCCAGACTGAACGCCTGGACGTTGAAGGAGGCCATGGTGCTTCCGTAGATGACGGCCCGGCGAAAATTCGCGTGATTGACCTCGCCCCGCGACGCGAGATACCCCATGAACCCGCCGGCGAAACTGTCCCCGGCCCCGGTGGGATCGCTCAGGTCATCCAGCGGAAGCGCGGGCGCCCAGAACTCGCCTTCCTTGTCGAACAAAAGCGCGCCGTATTCGCCCCGCTTGACGATCAGCGATTTCGGTCCCTGCCCGAGAATGCTCCGGGCCGCCTTGACCAGGTTCTCCTCGCCCGCCAGCAGCCGGGCCTCCCCGTCGTTGATCACCAGGGTGTCCACGTGCTCCAGCGTCTTCCACAGGGCCTCCGGCTTCCCCTCGATCCAGAAGTTCATCGTGTCGCAAGCGACGTACCGCGGCTTCTCCACCTGTTGCAGGACGTCCAGTTGAAGCTCGGGATCGATGTTCGCCAGAAAAACGAATTCGGACGACCGGTAACGCTCGGGAAGCTTCGGCTGGAAGTCGGCGAAAACGTTTAGGTGAGTCTCCAGCGTGATGGCCTCGTTCAGGTTTTGGGTGTACTCGCCCACCCAACGGAAGGTCTCTCCGTCGGCGACCTCCAGGCCCTCGAGATCGATCCTCCGGCCCCGGAGAAATTCAAGGTGCTCTTCCGGAAAATCCTTGCCTACAACTCCCACCAGCCGGACGGGCGTAAACAGGGAAGCCGAGACCGAAAAGTGCATCGCCGACCCTCCCAGGATCCGCTCCTTCTCGCCAAACGGGGTTTTCACCGAGTCCAGCGCAACCGAACCGACCACCAACAAATCCATCTCGTCTCCTTGCCGTTTTGGATGACACAACGTTCAGCGGATTTCCCACGTGAAGCCTTACTGAATGGCTTCGATCTCCTTCGCCAGATTGATATCCCGCTCGGTCAGCCCCCCCGAATCATGCGAAGTCAGCACGAGCCGCACGCTCTTATACCGGATGTCGATGTCCGGATGATGATCGAACCGCTCCGCCAACAGGGCGACCTTCGTCACGAAGCCCATTGCCGGCGTGAACCACTCGAACGCGAAAGTCTTGACGATGGTTTCGGCTTCGCGCGCCCATCCGGGCAGCGCTTTCAACGCCTGTTCGATTTGCTCCTCGGCCAGTTTCGCCATTTCAAAATCCCCCCCCCTGCCGGGCTCCGGGGTGAGCGGAACCCCTCGGGCGCCGCCCTCAGTCCAAGACCGAAAAGTCGAATTGTTCGAGATTCTGACAGACGACCCGGTTGAATTGCGCCGCCAGCATTCCATCCACGACCCGGTGGTCGACGGTCAGGGAGACGCCCATTCTGTCCCGGATCCCGATCGAGCCGTCCTCCAGGGGCACAACCCGCTTGCGAATCGCGCCGACGCCCAGGATGGCCGCCTCCGGGGGGTTCAGGATGGGCGTTGCGTAAAGACTGCCCGCGGCCCCCGCGTTGGTGATCGTGAAGGTGCTTCCGGACGCGTCTTCGGGGGTCAGGGTCCCTTGCCGGGCCTGATCCGCCGAATCGGTCACCCGCCGGGCGAGCTCCGGGAAGAACAACCTTTCGGCGCCGCGGATAACGGGCACGAGGAGCCCGTCCGGAACCGCGACGGCGACGCCCAGGTGAATGTTACGGAACTGGTGGATGGCGTCGCCGGCGAACCGCGCGTTCAACGGCTGAAATTCGATCCGCTCAAGCGCCCGAATGGCGGCCCACGACAGAAAATGAGTCACCGTCAGGTGAATCCCCTTCCGGGCGAAGGTCAATTCCCCTTTGGCCTTTCGCCGCTCGACGATGTCCGTCACGTCCGCTTCGTCGAACGTGGTGAACTGGGGAACCCCTTGGACGCTTTCACTGAGCCGCCGGGACAGTCGCCTGCGAAGCGGGCTGAGGGGAAGAACGTCCGCGTCCTCCGGGACCGGGACACCGACCGCCGGCTCCGCCGCCCCCGCCTCGGGGCCGGACCCGCGCCGGGCGACATAGGCTTCGAGATCGGCTTCGGTCACTCGACCGTTCCGGCCGGACCCGGAGATCTTCGCCGCCTCCTCCAGGGCAACTCCACGCTCCCGCGCCAACCGCCGAACCCGGGGAGAGAGAAACGGCTTTCCCTCGCCCCGCTCCGGGGCGGAGGGAGGGGGGGGGGCTTCGCCGTCCGCCGGCCCGGGCGCGCCCGCCGGATCGGGGTCGGATTCGGTTTCCTCTTCGACCGAAACCTCGTCTTCCGTCTCGACGAGGGCCATGGTCTCCCCGACGGGAATCGCGCTCTGCACCGGCGTCAGGATTTTGACCAGGCGTCCGCTGTAGGGACTCTCCATCTCGAACTCGACCTTCTCGCTCTCCGCCAGCAGCAGGGGATCTCCCTTTTCCAGGACGTCTCCCTCCTCCTTGAGCCACTGGACCACCGTGCCTTCGTGAACGCTCGTGCCCATTCTCGGCATGAGGATCTTCACCTGGCGCACCACGGTTCCTCCGCTTCCGACCCCCGCCCGATCTCGGCGGCGGGGGTCCATCCGAACGCCTGCGGGGCATTGCTCCTCCGGGGACGGGTCCGGGACGAGCCGCCCCGCGCAATCACTCCCGGGCCCGCCGCAATCAGAATTCCACGACCGCGCGCAGGGCGTCGGCGATCTTCTCCGCGTTGGGCAGGAAGGCGTCCTCCAACGACGGCGAGTAGGGGATGGGCGCATCCGGCGCCGCGACCCGTCTCAACGGAGCGTCCAGCGAATCGAAGGCCTCCTCCGCCAGCACGGCCGCCCATTCCGAACCCACGCCCCCGGTCTTGTTGTCTTCGTGAACGATGACGGCCCGGCCCGTGCGCCTGACCGATCCCAGAACCGTCTCGCGGTCAAAAGGAATGACGGACCGGAGGTCGATCACTTCGGCCTCGATCCCGTCCCGCTCCACCTGTTCGGCGGCGCGCAGGGCCTCCAGGACCATCGTCCCGTGCGTGATGAGCGAGACGCCCTCCCCTTCGCGGACAATCCGCGCCTTTCCGATCGGAACGGTGTAATCCTCCTCCGGCGCCCCCATTCTCAGGACCTCGGGGTACTGGCTCAGGGGAAGGTTGTAGAGCTTCTTGTATTCCAGAAAGAGAACGGGATTATCGTCCCGGACAGCGGCCTTGAGCAGACCCTTCGCGTCATAAGGGCTCGCCGGCGCGACGATCTTGAGACCGGGCGTGTGATAGAACCAGGATTCGGGGTTGCAGGAGTGAAACGGCCCGGCGGATTTCAGGGCCCCGGCCGGAAGCCGGACGACGATCGGGACCGGCCCTCCCCCCCGGTAGTACGTCCCGCCCGCATAATGGACCAGCATCTTGAAGGCGTCGGAAACGAAATCGGCGAACTGCATCTCGATGACGGGCCGAAGCCCCATCTGAGCGGAGCCGATGGACATTCCGACGAACCCGCTCTCCGCGATGGGGGCGTCCACCACCCGCATCGGGCCGTACCGGTCCAGGAAACCCTTGGTCACGCCGAAGGCGCCGCCGCCGATGGCGATGTCCTCCCCGATCAGGTAGACATCCGGGTTCAGGTCCATTTCCTCTTCGAGGGCGGCGCTGATGGCGTCTCGATAGGTGAGGGCCCGCGTCGATGCGCTCATGGGGCGAAGACCCCCCCGGAAGCTTCATGCCCCTCGGGAAAGGGGCTGTCCTTGGCGTAATTCACGGCTTCTTCGATCAATTCGAGGTTACGGGCTTCCGTCTCCTGAAAGAAGGAATCATCCCCATGCCCCGCCGCGCGCAACCTCTGTTCGAACAACGGGATCGGGTCCCCGGACTCCCACCCGGCGATCTCCGCCTCGGTCAAATAGTCCGTGTAGGCGTCGTAGATGGAATGACCCCCGATTCTCACGTTCATGGACTCGATGAGGATCGGCCCCTCCCCGGCCCGGGCCCGCCCCAGCGCCTCGCGGCAGACTTCGTAACAGGCGGCCACGTCCGTCCCGTCAATCAGGTAGCCCGGAATCCCATAGCCGATGGCCCGCAGCGCCAGCGTCTTGCAGGCGTATTGCATGCGCGTGGGCGTTTTGTACGCCCAAAGGTTGTTCTCGATGATGACGACCAGGGGCAGGCGGTGGACGGCGGCCAGGTTCAGCCCCTGGTGGAAGTCGCCCGTGGAGGTCGCTCCGTCGCCGCACACGACCAGCGCCGCCGATCCGTCGTCCCGGTACTTGGCCGTCCAGGCGGCGCCGCACGCGATGGGGATCATCGTCCCGATGTGGCTGATGAGCTGGATGATGTTGTGCTTGCGGTTGCCGTAGTGAAGGTCCCGTCCCCGGTTGACTCCATCGACCCGCCCCAGGTAGTGGGCCATGAGCTCCTTCAGGTCCTGCCCCCGGACCAAGTGAGCGGGCAGGTTGCGGTGCATCGGGACCATGGTGTCTTCCGCGTCCAGGGCGGAGGCGGCCCCCACGGAGAGGCCCTCGTTGCCCCGTCCGAAAAACGCCGACCCCGGCACCAGCCCCTGACGATACAGCTCGGCGATCCGCTCCTCGAAAGTCCGCCCCAGGGCCATAAACACATAAAGCCGCCTCAGGCCCTCCGCGTCCAATCCCAACGCGTCGAGGTCCGCCTTGGGACGCCACGCGATCCGCAGGCCATTGATGACCAAGTGGCGGTCCCGCACGTCCCGAAAGGAGTCGAGCCGCTCGAGCTCCTCCTCCAGGACCGGCGTTTCCGGCAACCGGGGCTTCTTACCGATGGATACCTCGGATGTCTTTCGGTTGGCTTGGGGCACGGCTCATGAATTCCACGGAACAACGAATTTCAGGAACACCGCGAGGCTGCTCAAACGAATCCGGGGCCCATAACGAGATCTCAAACGTCCCCCCGTGCGCCCGCCCAGCCGTGCTCGGTGAGATCGATGACGACGCCGTCGGGCGCCAGAAATTTTCTTTCATAGTAAACCGTCTCTTCGCCGGCGCCTTGATAGCCGTCCGCCACTTCCCGGGCGCCGTCCCGTTCGAGCTTCCGCATGCTCTCTTCGAGGTCCTCCACGATGAACCCGAAGTGATGAATCCCCGTGAAATTTATATCCTCCCCGGGGAGATTCGTCCAGCGGGACCTCAGCTTGAGGACGGCCGGATTGACGACACCGTCCGACAGGTATACGCCCTCGCCCAGATCATTCTCGATGATCCCGGCCTCCTTCATCCCGAAGTGTTTCTTGTAGAACCCGGCCGTCGCCTTCGGATCTTTCGTGGCGATGGCGATGTGCCTCAGCTTGGCCATGGGTCAGTCCTCCCGAGCGCGACGCGAAAAGAACCGGACCCCTACGCCGGGACCTCGGCCGTGCGCTCCCCGGGGCGGCCCGCTTACGCCCATTTCTGCTTCTTCGATTTCAGCGGCCGCCACTCGGCGACCAGCTCCGCCAGAAGCCGGACGCCGACGCCGGAGGCGCCCTTCGGGGTGTAGGGAAGCTCCCGCTCCCGCCAGGCCGGGCCCGCGATATCGAGGTGCGCCCAGGGATAACCCTCGGTGAACCGGCCCAGAAAGGCCGCGGCGGTGATCGCCCCGCCCCAACGGCCGCCCGTATTCTTGATGTCCGCGATATCGCTCTTGATCCGGTCGAAATACTCGGGCCACAAAGGGAGCTCCCAGACCCGATCTCCCGACCGGTCCGCCGCCCGGCGAACCCGGTCGATCAACTCCTCGGAATTCCCCAGGACCCCCGAGCACGACTCCCCCAGGGCCACGACGCACGCCCCCGTCAGCGTCGCCGCGTCCACCACGGCCTGGGGCTTGTACCGCCTCGCGTAAGTCAGGGCGTCGCCCAGGATGAGCCTGCCCTCGGCGTCCGTGTTGTCAATCTCCACCGTCAACCCCGACAGGGTGGTGATGACGTCGCCCGGCCGGTTGGCCCGGCCGGCGATCATGTTCTCGGTGCAAGGCGCCAGCGCCACGACCCGCTGGGGCGCGTTCAACTCGCCGATGGCCCGCATCGCGCCCAGGACGGCGGCCGCTCCGGACATGTCGGTCTTCATGGTCCGCATGCCGCCGCCCGGCTTGATGTTCAAACCGCCCGTGTCGAACGTCACCCCCTTCCCCACCAGGACGACGGGGGCGGCCTTGGGGTTTCGGCCGGAATGTTCGAGGATGATGAACTTAGGCGGCGCAACGCCCGCCTGGGCGACGCTCAGGACCCCCCCCATCCCCAACCGCTCGGCGTCCCGGGCCTCGAGGATCCGGCAGGTCATCCCATACTTTCTCGCCAAGGACCGGGCGGCTCGGGCCAGAAAGGCCGGGACCGCCACGTTGGCGGGATGCGTCACGAGGTCGCGGGCGAAGTTCACGGCCCCGCCCATCGCCAGGCCGCGCTTCACGCCCCGCCCGAGCGCGCCGGCTTCTTCCCGGTCCCCGGCCATCAGGACCCCGGACCGGACATTTCCGGCGCGGCCGTCTTTTTCCTTTTTCCGGTAATCGTCCATCCGGTACAGGCCCATCACCGCGCCCTCGATCCAGGCCTGGGCCTGGGCTTCGGGGGGCGCTTTCAACACCTGTCCGGGGATCTCGGCGTGGAAGGCGTCAAGCTTGAGGTCGCGGGCGGTCCGGGCGGCCGCGGCGGCCGCGCCCCGGAGGATGTCCACGGTGAGATCCGCGGCCTTCCCCATGCCCATCAGCAACAGCCGCTTCGGACGCAGCCCCTTGCGGGATTCCAGCAGTGGAAGGACCCGGCGCCGCCGGGGCGCGGGCTGAAACTCGCCGCTGTCGAGCATGCGCCGAACGGCCCCCTTCAGGACCCGGTCGGCCTCCCGGGCGCTTCCCCGCAGGGGCGTCTTTCCTTCATAGACCGGCAGGACCGCCAACTCCGCGTCCGTTTCCAGGAGGCTTCCGACAACCACCTTACCCCGCACGGGCGGACTCCCTCCCTAGCCTTCTCCACCCTGCCAGCGGCGGAACAGTTCGTTGGGGACGCCCATGCAATCCAGCGTCTTGCCCACAATGTGGTTCACGATGTCATCGAGGGTTTTGGGCATGTGGTAAAAACCCGGACTCGCCATGAGGATATGCACCCCCATGCGGGAAAGCTTCAGCATGTGCTCCAGATGAATGGGGCTCAGGGGGGTTTCCCGGGGGACCAGGACCAGGTTGCGCTTCTCCTTGAGGATCACGTCGGCCGACCTGGCGATCAGGTTGGACGCCGCGCCCGTGGCGATCATGCTCAGGGTCTTCATCGAGCAGGGCGTCACGACCATATGGTTGATCCCCGCGGACCCGCTGGCGGGCGTGGCCCCGATGTCTTGAATATCGTGGGTGACGTCGGCGTAGGTCTGAAGGTCCTTGTACGTCATCCCCAGCTCGTGCTTGACGACCCGGATTCCGTCCTTCGAGCAGATCAGGTGGACCTCGATGTCGGTCGCCTTGAGAAATTCGAGCAGGCGGACCGCGTAAATCGAACCGCTGGCCCCGGAGACGGCCACAATGACTTTCAAGGATGCGTTCTCCCGGCGGAATGTAGTTTCAGACGCTGCGACGCTCACGCGGACCGGCCATCCCCCAAAGCGTGAAAGGAGGATTCGACAAGCCGGACGGCGTTAGTCTACCACAAACGGCCCGTGGACTCAGTGCTCCCCAGTTTTCATCGGCCGTTCGGGAATGACA
>JASLXW010000146.1 GCA_030740135.1 Nitrospinota bacterium | reverse complement strand
GGGCTGTGGTTTTGCATCTTTGTTGAACTTCAACGTATCAACCGCATTTCGCAAGATTGGCATGAAATTCTTTTTTACCTTATCGGGCTTGTTCCAGGCTGGTCTGTCTTGATCCGGGTCATCACGTGCTGCAGGTATTCAATTCCTTTAGCCAAACAGTGATTATACGGGAATTTCCCATTTCAACTTCCGCCGATGTCCTTCCGGTCCCCTTTGCGGTTTGAAACCATTAGACCCCTTAATCAAGCTCGTCAACCAGGCACGTGGTGGTCAGGGCAAGGCCCTTCAACAGAAGCCTGGCCACCGTGCATGTGTCCCCCTCGGACGTTTGGTTGCTACTTTTCCGCCATCGCCGCCAGGACCCGTTCGGGCGTGATCGGAAGCGTTCGCACCCTTGCGCCGACGGCGTTGGAGACCGCGTTCGCCACCGCCGCCGCCGTCGGGTTGATGGCCGTCTCGGCCACGCCCTTTCCGCCGAAGGGGCCGTGGGGATCGAGGGTCTCGACGAAGATGGGGTCGCAATCCGGGGCGTCCAGGGCCGTTGGGATCAGGTAGCCCTCCAGGTTGTTGTTCACGACGACGCCCTTCTCCTTTTTGATCTCCTCCATCAGGCCGAACCCGATGGACTGGACCGCGCCCCCCTCGATCTGCCCTTCCGCCCCGATCGGATTGAGCGCCCGGCCCAGGTCGTGGGCGCAGGCGATCCGCTCCACCGTGACCTCGCCCGTCTCCCGGTCCACGCTGACCGGGTGACGGGGTCGGGGACCTCGCCGTCGGAGACGTAGAGGCTCGTCTCGTCGACGGCCTCGCCGCCGGTTTGCCCGATGACCTCGCCGAAGGTCACGGACCGCGCGGGGGAGCCCGTGACGAACACCTTTCCGTCCTCGGCGGCCAGCTCCGAGACGTCCGCTTCGAGGACCCGCGAGGCTCGTTGGAGGAGGGCCTGCCGGGCGGATCGCGCGGCCAGAAGCGTTGCGTGGCCGCCCATGAATGTGGCCCGGCTGGCATACGTGCCCAGGCCGAAGGGGTGGTGTAGGGTGTCCACGTGGGGCACTTGGACGCTCCGGTAATCCACCCCCAGCTCCTCGGCGGCGATGAGGGCCATGACCGTCGCCGCGCCCCCGCCGAGCTCGGCCTCGCCCGACAGGACGCTTACGCCCCCGTCCGTCCCGATGATCACCTCGCCCTCCGCCTCGTCCTTGCCGTTTCTGAAATGGGCCGCGTGGGCGCTGTTGCTCGTGACGTGGATCGTGCAGGCCAGCCCGACGCCGCGGATCTTGGACGAAGCGCCTCCCGGCGAAGAGGCGCCGGCAAGCCCGTTTTTCTTCCGCTTCTCTTTCCAGCCGATGGATTCGGCGGCTTTTTCCACGCACTCCCTGACCCCGTTGGTCGAGATTCGCCAGCCGTGGACGGTCGTCTCGCCGGGTTCGGTGAAGTTGCGCATCCTCAGGTCCAGCGGGTCCATCCCGAGGCCCTCGGCGGCGGTGTCCAGGTGGGACTCCCAGCAGAAGCTGGCCTGGAGGTTTCCGAACCCGCGAAACTGGCCGGAAGGCTCGGTGTTGGTGTACGTGAGCCGCCCGGTCACCCGGACGTTGGGCGTTTTGTACAGGGAGTCGGTCCGGACGGCCATGCTGGAGGCGATGGCCGGGGAAAAGGAGGAATACGCGCCGTTGTCGGCCGTCACGTCCACCTTCTTGCCCAGGAGCTTCCCGTCCCCGGCGAAGGCCGACCGGATGTGGAACCGGGCGGGCACCCTCGGGCGCATGGTCGAGATGTCTTCCTCCGGCGACAGGAGGATCCGGACCGGGCGGCCGGCTTCTTTGGCCAGGAAGGCCACGACGAGGAGAAGCTTGACGTCGAGCTTGCCCCCGAACGCGCCCCCCGACCGGGTTTGGATGACCTGGATCTTCTCCTGCGGCATCCCGAGGCCGGGGGCCAGCATGAATTCGCGCACCGTGAACGGGGATTGGAGCGGCCCGCGGACGGTGACCGTCCCGTCTTCGTTCCACTGTCCGATGACGCCGGTGGGTTCGATGTAGGCCTGGTGGACCATATGGGTGTCGAAGGTCTCCTCGAAGAGGGCGTTTGCCCCTTTGAACGCGGCATCCACGTCGCCCCGCTCGACCAGGAACTCCGAGGCGTGATTGTTCTTGCCTTCTTCGTGGATGGCGAAGGCCCCCTCGGCCATCGCCTCTTCCGGCGTCCAGGCGGCCGGCAGGGGCTCATATTCCACGCGGATCAGCGAAAGCGCCTCCTCGGCGATTTCGACCGATTCCGCCGCCACGGCCGACACCTCGTCCCCGACGAACCGGACCTTTTCGTGGCAGAACGCCTGCTCGTCCTTGATGAAGATGCCCCACTTGGCCGCGGGCGTGTTCTCGCGGGAGGCGACGCTCAGAACGCCCGGCAGCTTTTCGGCCCGGGACGCGTCGAGGGAGAGGATCCGGGCGTGGGCGTGCGGGCTCCGCAGGACCTTCCCGTACGCCATGCCCGGCAACCGGATGTCCGCCACGTAATCCGCCGTCCCCGTCGCCTTGATGGGGCTGTCGATGGCCGAAACGCGCTTTCCGATATATCGCTCTTCACTCATGAAAAGATTCTCCGCAGCGGGGATGTACGGATTCGGGACAGCACCTATTATAGGGGATGAGTTGAATCGGGGGGATGTCCTTACAAGGGATTTTCATGTTGAACGCCCTCGTCTCCGAATTCGGCGGGGTTCACAAGGCGGCCCTCAATGAGCCTGGACGGCCGGACCATTTTGGGAATCACCCGGGAGCCCGACTTCTCTCCCGGGAAAAAGGATTTCCCCATCCTGCGCCTGACATTCGATTGGCTGGCGGCCCGGGACGTTGAGACCCGACAGGCGCCGGGGGAAGACCCTGGTGCGTGGGGGGTGGGGGTGGGGGCGCCGCCCGGCCTGGTCCTCAGCATGGCCCGGGGGGAGGAGGCCCTGGCCCGCTTGGCCCGGTGGGAGGAAGAGGGGGTTCCCGTGGTGAACACGACCCGGTCCGTGCGGGACTGCTCCAAGCGGGAGGCCCTTCATGCCCGTCTCGAAGAGGCCCCGTTCGAGGATTTCAGGATTCCCCGCGCCTTCTTCTGCGATTCGGGCGGAGTCGCCGCGGCGGCCGAAGCGGCGAAGGCGATCGAAGGCTGGGGGCTGCCCGTATGGGCCAAGCGGGGGAACCCGCACGCCCGGGGCTCGGAGGACGTCCTCAAGGTGAACTCCGCCGAAGGGCTGGCGCCGGCCCTGGCGATGTTCGCCAAGCGGGGCGTCGGCCGGGTCCTGTTTCAGGAGCACATCGAGGGCGAGGCGATCCGATTCTGCGGCGTGGGGCGCGAGCGCTTCTGGTTCTGGCGGAGCGTGGCCGAGCGCCGCCACCTGCCCCATGCCGACGCCCTCGCGGCGCTGGGCCGGGACGCTTCGGCCCGGTTGGGACTCGAGATTTACGGAGGGGACGCCGTGGTGACGCCCGAGGGGGAGGTCTTCCTTATCGACCTGAACGACTGGCCGGGCTTCACGGGCTGCCAAGCCGACGCCTCCGACGCCATCGCGGAGCTCTCTTGCGAGCGACTGGGAATTCCCGGCTGAACCGGACCGTTGAACGCCGGGAGAAGGTTTTTGCCGGGGCGATAAACAGTTCCGAATTGGCTGCGGAGACGCCCGGCCCGGGCGCCCCGGGCCCCTACCGCATCGGCCACGGGGATCGGCCGAAGTAGTCGAGCCCCGTCCGTTTGGCGACGGCCAGGCCGGCTTTGTTGGCCTCTTTCAGGACCTCCTTTTCGTCCAGCGTCTTGATCCGCCGGTCCTCGTAAAGGACCTCGCCGTCCACCATCATGAAATCCACCGTGTCCCCGCTCGAGGACTGGACGATGTTGGAGATGATGTTGTGGTGCGGGATCCACTCCGGCCGGGTGATGTCGAGCATGATCAAGTCCGCCCGCTTGCCCTTCTCGAGCGAGCCGACCTGCTTCTCCATGTTCATTGCCCGCGCCCCCCCCAGAGTCCCCATCTCCAGGATGTGCTCGGGCGGGAACAGCGTCGCGTCCAGGCGGTAGTCCCGGTGGGCGGTCACGGAGAACATGACGCGGAACATGTCGACGAAATTGGATTCGGGGGCGGTGTCGCAGCCCAGGCCGTGCTTCATGCCGCGCTGGAACATCTCCGGGTGAAACCCCTCGCTGATGGCGCCGTACGCCCCCGCGAAGCTGGCCGTCGGGCAGTGGACGACGCCGACCTGATACTCGTCGAGAAGCTCCAGCTCTTCTTCGTCGATGATGTTGGTGTGATACGTGATGAGGTGAGGGCCGAGGGCGCCCGCCTCATGATAACGGACGACGGCCTTCTTCCCGTGGAAGACTTCTTTGTGGCGATTAACGGAATCCGGGTTGGACACCATGTGCGTGCCGAAGCCGACGCCGTGCTTTTTGCAGAGCGCCGTGGTCTTGGCCAGGAGGTCGCTCGAGCTCGTCCGCTCGGTCCGGCAGGAGAACCAGGCGCTGATGCGCCCGTTCGCCGCGCCGTTGTATTTCTTGACGAACTCCTCCCCGGCGGCCAGCCCGTCGTCCGTCCCCTCATTCATCTTGGCCGGCAGGGGCCGTCCGGTTGTGTGGATGTCGGTCACCGACCGCTTGATGTTCGCCCGGACCCCCGCTTCGGTGACAGCCTGGACGGCCCTGTGCATGTTGTAGCCGCCGGGATCGTCGAAGCAGGTTGAGCCCGTCCGGATCAACTCGATGCAGCAAGCCATGCTGGACAGGTAGACCTCCTCCTCGGACAAGGCGTTCTCCCAGGGGAAAAGCCGGTCGTGAATCCAGGTCGGGAGAAATGCGCAGTCGGCCAAGCCCCGGGCGAGCTACTGGGTGGAGTGCATGTGGGCGTTGATCAGCCCGGGCATGACCAGCCGGTCCCGCGCACGGATCTTATTCTTCACATTCGTGTACTTCTTCTTGAGGGCGGCGGATTTGCCGACCTCGACAAGTTTCCCTCGATGGACCGCCACCGCGCCGTCGGTCAGGATCTCGCGGTCCTTGTTCATCGTGACGACATAGTCCGCGTCGTGAATGAGCGTGTCGATCTTCGCCGGCCCCTCACGTTTTTTTGCCATCTTGCGTAGACTCCTCGTTGCCGCCGGGTCGATTTGAATTCGGATGCGCAATTACCACATGACGGTCCGTCGCTGTCAAGTGAACGAGCCGTTCGCCGCCGTCTTGCCTCCGATTCGGGAAAGGGGATTGCGAAAGGGGGGTCTTCGCCCCGTGAATCGCCGTATGCATTCGGAGATCTTTTTGCCGCAAGCGTCCCGCTTCCTTTAGCAAAATCCGTTGATTGACACATCTCGAGGAGTTGTGCTTAGGTCGCCGCGGAACATCCGCCATTGTGGAAAGTGAGCCCCCGTGCTGTTGACCCCGGTTCTATGGACGTTGCTGTCCTCCCTGAGCTTCGGCTGTTGCTATATCCTCGCGCGCCGGGGGACCGTTTACTGCGGCGTCACGCTGGGGACGCTCATCTCCATGGGCGTCAATCTCCTCCTCCTGACGATCTGGGCGCTGTCGACGACGCCTTGGGCGGCCCTCGCGGACGGGCGGCTGTGGGTGTTTTGCCTCATCGGGTTATTCGTCCCCGGCTTTTCCCGCCTGTTGTTGATTTCCAGCGTCCACAAGGTGGGCGCCTCCCGGTCCTCGAGCATTCGCGCCGGCGCGCCATTGATCGCCACCCTGGTCGCCGTCCTCTGGCTGAAGGAATCCCCCACGCCGCTCAATCTGGCCGGGATCGGGGCCATTGTCCTGGGCGGCGTCTTTCTCTCGAAAAAGTCGCGAAACGAACCCTTGTGGAACCGCAGGGATCTGATATTTCCCCTGGGCGGAACGGTCTTGACGGCCTTTCGGGACGTTTCGGTCCGCTTCGGTCTGGCGGATTATCCGTATCCCGTGGCCGGGTCCTGGGCGGCCACCGCGGTCTCGATGCTTGTTGTCCTGGCCTGTTGGCGGTGGACCCGTTCTCCGGACGAGGAGAGGCCCCCCCCGCAAGGCTGGATGTATTTCGGGGCATTGGGCGTGGGCGTGAGCGTGGGATTTACGACGCTCTTCTTCGCCTTTCAAGCCGGCGAAGTGGTCGTCGTCTCGCCCGTGACGGGGACGACGCCGCTTTTTACGCTCTTATTAAGCGCGATGTTCTTGCGTGGCCTCGACAGGCTGACTGTTCCGGTTATCGCCGGGTCAGCCCTCATTGTCCTGGGAAGCGTTCTGGTGGCCCTCCGGATTTAGCGGGATTATTACCCGCTATCGGACCCCGAGGGCGCGGGGGAGGGGACGCCTTCTTGATGACAGAAAAGGTCTCCCCCGATTCACCCGCCCTTTACTCCTTTTTTCCCGACGTGGTTCGGTAGGGCTCCAGGATGCACTCGGCGTATGTTTCCATCGACCGCAAGGTAAAGTCGACCGTCTGGCGCAGTCCGGCGGTGGCGATCACGTGCGTCAGGCCGGCGCGCTCGAGGGACCGCACCTTTTCCAGACACGCCGAAGCGTCTCCGACGATGCAGAAGGTATTGGCCATCGCCGGCGTCACCAGGGACAGCGCCTTCTGCTTGTCCCCGTTGCGGACGGCTTGCCGAAGCGGCGCCACCTCCTCCAGCGTGAGGCCGTAGTGTTCGAGGACCTCGAGTGAATACTCGCCCCCCGCCATGATCAGACACCGGGGTCTGAGATGTTCCATCGCGGCCTCGAGGTCGTCCGTGAGAACGATATCCGTCAGGACGCAGATATCGACCTCGCCCGGGTCCCGCCCCGCGCGCTTCGCGCCTTCGGCGACCTTATCGCGGACATAGCGGCAGTGGGTCTCCGTCGCGCCGTGCATGATGATCCCGTCGCAGGTCTCTCCTCCCAAACGGTGCATCCGCGGTCCCCGCGCGCCCAGGTAGATGGGGATGTCGGCCGGCTCGCCGAACTCGAGGCGGGCGTCTTTAATTCGGAAAACTCCGCCGCCGGCCGAAACCGGCTCGAAAGTCCAAAGCCCGCGGACGATGTCGATGGTCTCCCGGCAGGCCGTGAGGGGTTTTGGAATAGGCGTTTCGAGGTTCTCGGGATACTCGAATCCCCCGGGACCCAGGCCGAGGATGGCGCGCCCGCCCGACAGCTCGTGAAGCGTCCGGACCGTAGACGCGAGCTGGGCGGGATGGCGCTGGTAGGGGCTGGTGATCGAAGTCCCGAACCGGATGTTCTTCGTCTTGAGGGCGGCGAGGGCCTGGACGACGTAGACATCCTTCACGAAGTAGTGGTCGTTGAACCATACGTCATCGAAGCCGAGCGCCTCGGCGCGCTCGCACAGACGGACCAGATCCTCGATGGGCTTGTCCGCCCAGACACCGACGCCGAAGCGCACCGGACCATCTCCGCGAGGGCCGGACGGGACATCCTCCGGCCTCCGGATGGAAACGTGATCTTTAACCGCCGGACGGAATCAGCGGACCGGACGGCCGATTGCCCGTTCGCCTACTTGCCGTAATTCGCCTTCACGAAGCGGTTGGTCAGGGCGTCGTCCACATTGACCCGCTTCTTCATGACGCTAGATTGCCCTGCTTGCCTGCGGACTGATCGCACTTCATAGCGCCCGCTGAACTGTAGAGCGACTACTTTATAAACTGATTGGTGTAAGCCTTTTTCACGTCCACGGGCTTTTTAATCACACCGTACTTGACGAGATTGTCGTGGGTTGTTTGCCACTCCTTGTGAACCGCCCAGCCCCAGGGATATCCCTTCGAAGCCACGGCAATCTTGGTCTGAATTATCTTCAGGGCTCTCCTCTGGAACTCAGGCTTGTGGTCGGGCTTATGCTGAAGGACTGCCTTGAGGGCGTCGGCAGGATCCTTCATGCCGTGCTTGTACCCCTTGATGGTGGCTTGAACGAAGCTCCGGACTATGTTCGGATTTGCCTTCATGAATTTCTCGTTGGTCGCAGTGCCATTTCCGACTTGGTCGATTCCGTGGTCCGGAAGCCAGATAACGTTAAGGTCAATCCCCTTAACTTTTGCGAGAACAACCTCATTAGCAATGTACGCGGGCCGAACATCCACCATCCCGGAAAGGAGCGGCTTAAGGCCGAACCCCACATTGATCTTGTTCAGCTTGTCGATGTCGATGCCGTACTTGCCCGTCAGGGCCAAAAATCCAATCCAGGTTGCGCTTCCCCGCTGGACGCCCACCTTTTTTCCATAGAAATCCTTTGGGGTTTTGATCCCTGACTTTTTCAGTGAGATGAAGGATATCTGGGTCTTGTTTAAGGAGGAGAGAATTGAGACCAAAGGCAAGCCCTTCTCTCGGCCCGTCAGGACAACGCCGGCTGATGGCGCTCCAAATTCCGCAGCGCCGATTGCCACCGCCTTGCCCGCGTTACGGCTCCCTTTCGCCCATTTCAAACTAACGTCGAGTCCTGCGGCCTTGAAGTAACCCCTATACTTGGCCACTAATTCCGGCGCCCAGCGGGCATCGGGAATCCAGGACATCATAAATGTCACTTCCGTAGCGGCCAAGGATTGCCCGCCCAACAAGCCGGTAACCAGGAGCAACAGTCCGATTGCCCGAATGCATTTCCACATCTTTTTCATTTCTGTTCCCTCCGGTTTCTTGGTTTTCGGTTTGGCCCATCGTTGAGATAGACCCCGCAACCAAAGCCGACCCCTAAATCGTTAACTGACAATAATTAATTTTGATCCGCCAATTCCTGCGTTGCCCAGAATATGAACCTCCTTTCCAGGTAAGCGACAATTTGAAACATCGTAATTCCGCAGGCGGCCAAGACGGCGATGACAACAAACACAACCGGTGTTTCCATTCCGGACTCGGCCAATACCAACATGTAG
>JASLXW010000145.1 GCA_030740135.1 Nitrospinota bacterium | reverse complement strand
GACCTGACCCCTTTCTACCCTTTCTATAACACGGTTATCTTAGTCCGGCTCTTGACTCAATTCACTGCACTCGCTATTCTGGGTTCATGAAGTGCTCAACATTAGTTAACGTTGTTCAACGTTGGGAGGATTCCCCGAATGGCCCCGAAGGCCGTGAAACCGCCCAGAGTCAAGTGTCTTCCCATCACCCAGGCAAGACATCACCTCGGCGCGGTGGTGAAGAAGATTCATCTCGACAAGGAGTACGTGATCCTGGAGAAGGACGGCATCCCCATTGTCGGGATGATGGATATCGACGAGTTCGAGGACTACCTGGAACTGCAAGACCCGAAAGTCCGCGAGCACATCCGGAAGAGCCAGGAGGATTACCTGGCGGGCAGAACGTTCCCTGCGGAGGATCTCATCCCTGAGCTTGAGAGGGAAGCGGAGAAGGCGCGGAAGAAGAACTCCCGTGCGAGGCGCCCGCGCGCATGACGGCCGGCTTCTCGATTAGGGCTACGTCACATTTCCGTCGTCTCGCTCGACGGCTCATCAAGCGCCATCCCGAGTTCGTTGACGTGTATAAGAAGGGCGTTGAAATCCTTCGCGAGGACCCGCTCAACCAAACGCGAAAATTCTCTATCAAGAAACTCCACGACATCAGACAGGACGAAGGACAGTACCGGCTTCGCCTTGGGAGGTTTCGCCTCCGCTACGATGTCTACGAAGATGAGGTCGTGCTTCGCTGCTGTAGCCTTCGGCGCGAGGGCACGTATCGGTAATCCAACGGTGCGATAAACACTACGGATGAGGGCTTACGTTCCGAGGTTGAAACCCAATCTCTTCTCCAGCCCATTGCCCGTCTCCGACTCCTGCTGGCGATACTGGAGGGCGTAGAGCCGCGCGTAGATCCCATCCAGCGCCAACAACTCCGCGTGCGTGCCCACCTCGCGCACTTTCTGTTTGTGGAGGACCACGATCCGGTCGGCCCTTTTGACCGTCGAGAGGCGGTGGGCGATGACAAGGGTGGTCGTCTTCCCGTAGATGGCGCCCATGACCCGCTGGATCTCGTACTCCGTCGAGGGATCGAGGTTCGACGTGGCCTCGTCCACGAGGAGGACGTCCGGGCGGCGGACAACCGCTCTCGCGAGGGAGAGCAATTGGCGCTCGCCCGCCGACAGGTTGCTCCCCCGCTCCAGAACGCTGGACTCGAACCCGTTGGGGAACTTGCGAATCATCCCCCACACCCCGACCTCCTCGGCCGCCGCGCGGACGGTCTCGTTGTCGATAGACTCGTCGCCCAGGCGGATATTCCGGTAAATGTCCCCCGAGAACAGGAAGACGTCCTGCATCACCATCCCGATCCGGCGGCGCAGGTCCCGGGCGGGGGTTTCGCGGATGTCCGCGCCGTCCATCGTGATGCGGCCGCGCTGGGGATCGTAGAGCCGGCAAAGGAGTTTCAGGCAGGAGCTTTTCCCCGTCCCGGTCGCCCCCACAAGGGCGATGGTCTCTCCCGGCTCGGCGCGGAAACGGACGCCGCGCAGCACCTCCTGCTCGCCGTCGTAGGAGAAATCCACCTCCTCGAATGCGATGGCCGGGCCTTTGCCGCCATTGAGGCCTTCGCTCCCGTCGCCTGAAAATGGAGCGGCGGCGACGCCGGAGACCGATTCCCGCCCGGAGGCGCCCGCCAGCGCGGGGTCCGTTTCTTCGTCCAGGAGGCTGAAGATCCGCTCGAGGGCAGCCATGGCGGCTTGCATGATCGTGTATTTCGAGGACAGGTCCATCAGCGGCGAGAAGAACTTGTGGATGTAGCCGAGAAAGGCGACAAGCACACCGAACGTCAGCGTCTGTTCAAGGATGCGGCCGCCGCCGTACCAGATCATCCCCGCCACCATGATCGCCCCGGTGGCCTCCACCAGGGCGTACAGGCACACGTCGTAGAGAATCGCCTGGTGCGCCCTTTTTCGGTACTCGTCTGAGAGCCCTTCGAAAAGCGCGCCCGTTTCCTCCTCCTTGCGGAAAAGTTGGACGATGGCCATCCCGCTCAGGTGTTCGGCGAGGAAGGTGTTAATCTCCGACAGCTTGGCCCGGACCTGCCGGAACGCGTCCCGGATGCGGGGCCGAACCCAGAACGTAAAAAGCAACAGGACGGGGATGGCCGCAAAGGTCAACAGGGCAAGGTCCGCGTTAAGCCACAGCATGGCCCCCATGATCCCGACCAGGAGGAAAACGTCCCCGACCACCGAGACCACCCCGGAGGCGAACATTTCCTGGATCACCTCGACGTCCGACATCAGCCGGGTCATGAGTCTGCCCACGGGCGTCCGGTCGAAATAGGACTGGGGGAGGCGCTGGACGCGTGCGAACAACTCCTCCCTCAACCGGTGCGTCACCCGCTGGCCGAGGAGCATGACCGTGTACGTTTGCGCGAAGCGGACCAAGGCGAGCAGGATCACCACCAGCAGGAACCACCCGACAATCGAGAGAAGGCCGCTCAGCCGTCCGTTGGTCAAATGGTCGTCCACCGCCACCTTCAGCAGATAGGGCTGGACAAGCTCCAACAGGGCCGCCAGGGGCAGGCAAAGCAGGGCGGCGAAAAGCAGACGCCGATGGTGAACGACATATCCCCTGACCAGTCGTCTCAGGAGCCCTCCGTCATAGAACTTACCCGGGTTTTCCTCCGAGTAGACCGCTCCGGATACATGGGGCATCAGAGGGTCTCCAATTCGGCCATGAGGCGCTGGCGCTCGTGCATCCGCGCGTAAATCCCCCCGCGCTCCACCAGCGCTTCATGCGTCCCCTCCTCGACAACGCGGCCGTCATCCATGACCAGGATGCGGTCCGCCTGTTGGACCGCCGAAAGGTTGTGGGAAACGAAGAGCAGGGTGAGCCCTTTCCCCCACCGGCGGATATCGTCGAGGATCCCCCGGGCCGTCTCGGCGTCGAGGCTCGAAAGGACGTCATCCAGAATGAGAATCCGGTGGTTCTCGACGATCCCGCGGGCGATGGTCGTCCGCTGGCGCTGGCCGGTGGACAAGGTGAGTCCGCGCTCGCCGAGCATGGCCTGAAAGCCGTCGGGGAATTGCTCGATCTCGACGGTGAAGCGCGCGGCGTCCGTCGCGGCGCGGACGTCCTCGAAAGGCGGCGCGTCCCCCCCGAAGGCCACGTTGTCGTGGACCGTTCGGGAGAAGAGAAAGGGGTCCTGGGGAACCAGGGCGACGGCCTTGCGGAGGGCGTCATGCGAATACCGGTTCACGTCAATCCCGTCGAGGAAGACCGTTTCCACCGGGGCCGGCAGAAGCCCGGTGAGCAGACGCACGAGCGTTGATTTCCCGGACCCGATCCCGCCCACCAGGGCGACCTTCTCGCCCGGAGAGAGGCGGAGGCTCAGGTCCTTCAGGACGTCCGGCCCGCCGTCATACGCGAACCGCAGCCCCCGGACCTCGATCTCTCCGCGAACCGGACGGGACGGCTCGACGCCCGTCGTCCGGACGTCGGGCTTCTGCTTCAAGATCCAGCTCAACCGCTCCCAGGACGCCTTTCCTTGTTGGAAAAGCCCGATGATCCAGCCCAGGGCGATGGTCGGCCAGAGGAGCATGGCCAGGTAGGCGTTGAAGGCCACAAAGGCCCCGAGCGTGATATCGCCGGCGATCACCCACCGGCCCCCGAGATACAGGATGATCATCGCCCCCACCCCGCCCAGGGCCGTCATGAGGCTGAAAATGAACGCGCGCAGCCTTGCGTGCCGGGCCGTCAGCTCGAGGTAGGCGTCATTCAGCCTTCCGAACGCGCGGCGCTCGTGGTCCTCCTGAACGAAGAGCTTGACCACCATCATCCCGGAGAGGTTCTCGTGAATGTGCGTGCTGATATCGGCCAGGGCCTCCTGGGACTGCCTCGAGACTTCGTTGAGGCTGTGGAAAAAGCGCCTCATCCCCAGAACCCACAGCGGGAACAGGATGACCGCGAAAAACGTGAGCCTGAGACTGATGGCCGACATGGCCGAGACCACGAAGAGGTAGACGACGATGGAATTCAGGCCGTGCGAGACGCCGGGCCCCAGAACCATGCGGACGGCGTTGAGGTCGTTCGTGGCGCGGGACATGATGTCGCCCGTCGTGGTCTTCTGAAAAAAAGAGGGCGACAGCGACTGAAGGCGCCGGAAGAGCTCCGTGCGAATGTCGTGCTCGACGCCGCGGCTCACCCCCAGGAACATGTGCCGGGAAGAGATCCGGACGACGGCCTGAAAGACAGCCGCGGCGGCGATGGCCAAGGCGGGCCGGAGGAGGAGGTCCGGGGGAGACCCGTTCCGGAGACCCTCGATGGCGCCTTTGAGGATCCAGGGGATCGAGATCCCCAGGGTGTTGGCCGCCATCATCAGGATGAACCCCCCGGCAAGACGGCCCCGAAAATTTTTCAGGTAACCGGCAATCTCCCACATCGAGTAGGGGCCCTTGTTTCCTTCCGTCTTCGCCATGACGATTCCCAGGACGCCCGGTCGATCACCGAGCGGAGCGTTTCAGCGAATCTCGATTCACCGGGCCGGGACAGATTGAACAAAACATCAAACCGGAATGCCCGATATACATATTTTCCCGCACGGTTCTCATCAACGGGATTTTTCCGCGATCAGGAGAATCTACCGCGGCCCGCTCCGTCATCCACCGGGAAAACGCGGGATTTGATATCACCACGGGCTCTGCGAATCCACACAGGTGTGGACAAGAAAGGAGTTTGCTATTGCAAATATGGTCCTACGGCTTATACTTAAAGCCTGACGAAAGAATGACAAAATCCTAGCCATGTCCGAATGTGAGCATGTTGACCCAAAACAAGCTTCTCCTATTTTTCCTCTTCCATGTTTCCGCTCTTGGTTTGCTTACGGTTGAACCCGCCCTTTCCCAGACGGTCAAAGTCAGGCGCGTGATCGATGGCGACACCTTCCACGTCGGTGTGCGCATCATTGGCGTCGACACCCCCGAAACCCGTCACCCGAGGAAACCGGTCGGGTTTTTCGGAAAAGAGGCCGCCGCGTTCTTGCGCAAGCTCATTCAAGGAAAAATGGTCCGGCTTGAGCTCGGCCGCGACCCCATGGACAGGTACGGACGGCTACTTTCCTACGTCTACCTCCCCAACGGCGTTTTCGTGAATGCCCTTCTGGTGGCGGAGGGATACGCGAGGGCGTCGCCCTATCGGCCCAACTTGAAATTCGCGGACCTGTTTCGCGAGCTGGAAAGAAAGGCCCGGGCCACCCGGAAGGAAATCTGGTCGCGCATTCCGGTCAAGCGGGGGCGGTCAGGCCCCCTCCGGCCCCCCGTCATCGGAAACAAAAAGACGAGGGTCTACCACCTGCCGGGCGGACTCTACTACGATCCGATGCTGAGAAGTAAACACCGGGAGGATTTTTTAAGCGAAAAGGACGCAATCCGCAAGAATCATACGAAATCCAAGAAGTAAGGAATGAATTGAAAACAACGATTTTTTCGGCGGGAAATGAATCGAGCCTGGGCGCCTTTACCTGTCGCCGACTACCGCACCGTTTGTCCGCTCATCCGGAAGACGAATTTCCAAACGCCTCATCGAAGTTCGTGGCCTGCGCATTCAACCGACTCAACGTTTTCCGTCCGAGCGGGCAACCAAACCTCGTGCGGCCCGCGACGCCGATTCCCCTAGACCCCACCTCCTTTCCGACGCCTTGCAACATCCGAAACCCGCACCGTTTTCAGGCCTCCCCTGCCAACTGAATCACCAGACCAATGAAACTTCGCGAGTCCCGATGGCACCCAGGCTCGAGAAGAAGCTTAACTTTCCATGGAATGCGTTGTCAAGAGAAAATACAATATCTTGGAATCCAATCTTCAAAAATACACAAGATGTTGTTGATCAATTCAAAAGCCTAATGGCTCAGGTATTATCTATTGAACCAATTACGCTCGAATTGCGGCTCGGCCCCGTTTTGCATCGCGCCCCGGAAACCGAAGAACGCCCAAAGGTCATCCATGTGTGGATGTTGGAGCCGATCTTTTCCCCTTAGACATCCGAGGCGCGCCGGCCTCTTCGCTCCCAGGCCAAAAAAATCAGAAGACCCACGAGAATCCAGCCCGCAAGGGAAAGGAACATCGCGCTGTAACCGAAGGCGTCCGCGACCACTCCATGGGAGAACACACCCAGCGTCACTCCCGCGCTGAAGGCGGCGGCGAAAAGAAACTGGGCCTTCCCGAAGTTCCCGTCCCCGGAACGGCCGAGGGCCAGGGCGTTTATGGCCGGAAAGAGGAACCCGTGAGAGATCCCGTTGAGAACACCCGCCAACGCGAACATCCACTGGGCCCTGGCCTGGCTCAGCAAGCAAACCCCCGCGAGCATGACGAAGAAAGCAGGGGGGATGATCCGCCGATGTCCAAGCCGGTCGGACAAACGGCCGAAACCCACCCGGATGAGAATGGCCGTCACGGTGTAAGTGATAAAGAAGAGACTGATCCACTGGATGCCCCGGCTCCGGATGTACGTGGGGACGTACGTCGTCACCGTACCCAAAGCCGCCCCGTTCATGAAACCCAGCACCATGATCTGCGTGAATCCGGTCCGGGTGAACACCCGCCATATGGAGTCCGAATCCCCGGCGCCGGCGACCGGCGGCGCGGCCTCCGTCACCCTGGAAGCGAAAGCAAGACCCAAAACTCCGTAAGCCGCCGTAACGACAAACAGGGAATAAAAGCCTCCCGCGGAAATCACAAACTCGCCGATGGCCGGCGCGAGCGCGTGTGCGACCATGCCGAACATGCCGTACACGCCGAGGGACTGGGCCAGGCGGCCTTTTTGCGCCGTATCGGCGACGAGCACCCCTCCGGCCGTAAAGGCCATGCCCACCCCCACGTTCTGCACCGTCCGCAGCGCCGCGAAGAGCAGGAACGAATCTCCCGAAAACAGGAACCCCACACAGGACACCGCAACACAGCACTGACCCATCAGCAGGAAGGGCTTTCGGCCGAATCGGTCCACAAAGATTCCGAAGACCGGCGTAAGGACAACGGACATCAGGTTGGGCGCCCCCATGACCCAGCCGATGTCGGTTTCCCCGCCCCCCAGGGCTTTGATGTGCAGGGGAAGCAACTGATAACTCAAGTAGGCGAGGAACAGAAAAAGATTGCCCGTCACCAAAAACACGAAGTTGCGCGAGACCAAACCTCTGCTCACGGCCACCATCTTCCGGCCTGAGAAATTCAATCGGAAAGCAAGATGTCGCGGGAGACCCGCCCGGCCCTCCGAGCTCCCGGCCAACCGGCCCGAAACGAAGGACGGGGGGGGGGAAGGCTTCGCGGGCGAGCCGCCTCCCCTCAGTCTACCACCGTGCAATCCGATGGGCCGTGCGGTACCCTCTCTGGGGCATGCGGGACAGATGGATCAACGCGGATCCGATGACCGGACGATGAAAGGACGCCCGATTGGAACACAGGCGGCGGATTTTGACGGAGATCATCCGGGAAGCCGGAACTCTCTTGGCGGAGAATTTTAGCGAACCCCAGGAGATCGAGTTCAAGGGCGCCGTCAACCTGGTCACGGCCATGGACCGGGCTTCGGAGGATCACATCGTCTCCCGCCTGGGGGCGGCCTTCCCGGAGGACGACATTCTGGCCGAGGAGCGGGAACAACCGGCGCGCGCTTCGGAAAACCTCTGGATCCTGGATCCCCTGGACGCGACCACCAACTACGCCCACGGGTTCCCGATGTTCTGCGTCAGCATCGCGTTTGAACAACGGGGCCGCGTCCGCCTGGGCGCGATCTACGACCCGTTGCGGGACGAGCTTTTCATGGCGGAATCGGGGAAAGGCGCCGCGATGAACGGCGTCTCCGTTTCCGTCTCCAAGACGCCCGACCTCGACCGGTCCCTCATCGCGACGGGGTTTCCGTACGACAAGCGGGAAAGCCCCGTCAACAACCTGGACCACTTCCAGCGGTTCGCCCTTCGGGCGCAGGGGGTGAGACGCGCGGGCTCGGCGGCGCTGGATCTGGCCTATGTGGCCGCGGGCCGTCTGGACGGCTATTGGGAGCTGAAGCTCAGCCCTTGGGACGTTGCGGCGGGCGTATTGCTGGTTCAGGAAGCCGGCGGCCGCGTCACGGATTTCTCGGGCGGGGAGGATTTCATCTACAGCGGGGAGGTCGTCGCCGCCAACGCGCACATTCAGCGGGAAATGCTGGACACCCTCGCCGAGGGCCTGGGTTGAAGCGTCCACATTTTCTTGTTTACCTCCCGGTCGAACTTCCGTAGTATTTCCGTTGTCAAACCCCTGAAAGAGATGCACCCAATCGGTTTGAGAGCATCCCATGAGGTCGATCTTCCAAAAGGGACTCGTAGCCCTCTTCCTGGCCACGGGTTTGATCCGTCCGGCCATCTCGAATGGGGCCGAGGTTCGCCAAGAGACCGTCCGGGAGATCGTCCGCCAACTCTCGGCGAAGGTCCCCTGGTCTGGCAAGAAACGGGTCGGCGTCTCGCCCTTCACGAGCCTCGCCACCGAAAAAGTAACGGTTTTGGGGAAGACGCTTGCGAAGGAGCTTATCTCCGTCCTCTCGGAGTCCGAGAAATTTCACGTCGTCACCCTCGACATCGAGCGGCTGGCGAAGGTGTTGAGGGGAGAGCTGAGCGACCTCAAAGACCAGAAAACCAGGGCCGAGATCGGCAGGGTCTTCGGAATCCAGGTCGTCCTGACGGGAAGCCATTATTCCGGGTGGAGGGGGAGGACGGTTTATGCCGAGCTGACCGACCTGGAGCGGGGAACCGTTTTGGGTGCGACCGTCCGGGAGTTCTCACCCGCGTGGTGGGTGTGGACGCTTTTCGGCCTGGTTCTCGGGGGAGTCCGTTACCGGGGACGGCGGCAGAAATTACAC
>JASLXW010000144.1 GCA_030740135.1 Nitrospinota bacterium | reverse complement strand
AGGCGGCCGCGTTTACATCAACACGGGAACCTGCTCCGGGCAGAAGTTCAAACCCTTCGGCCAGGACGGCGGCAAGGAGGGGATCTACCACGACCTTCACTTCCGCAGGAACGGGGAGCAGATCCATTTCCGGACGATGTCCCAGGTCCAGTATCAGAAGGGGGACGTCGTCGTCGGAAAGACCAGCGGCGGGGGCGGCGTCGGCGACCCCTTCGAAAGATCCGTCGAGGCGGTGCGGGAGGACGTGCTGAACGAGCTGCTCTCCATCGAGGCGGCCCGGGAAGAATATGGCGTGGTCGTCGATCCGAAGACACTGGAAGCCGATGTCCGGGCCACGCGGGAGCTTCGGTCCCCGGGAACGGGATCGGGAGGGGAGTAGGCCGGGCGAACGTCCGGGTTCGGGCGTTCTTCTTATCCGCCCGATGCGGGATTATGATCATCGGGTGGAATCGGGGAGCGTCAAGTCACGCGGGGCTCCAACAGCGCTGAGGTGGAAATGGATCTGGTCATTCGCAACGCGCGCCTCCGCGGGCGCGACGGTCTTCATGATATCGGCGTCCGCGGCGGACGAATTGCGGCCATCGAAAAGACGGCGGCGGAGAAGGGAGAGCAGGAGGTCGACGCGGCCGGCCGGCTCGTCACCGCCTCGTTCGCGAATCCGCACATCCATGTGGACAAGGCGTTTCTCGCCGAAAAAATGGACCGGTCGCGTCCGCGCTTGTGGGATGACGCGCTGGACGAGACCGTTCCCCTCAAACGGGAGTACACGCCGGAGCAGTTGATGGAATCCGGAAGCCGGATCGTGGAGATGGCGGCCTCCTTCGGACACACCTGTCTCCGGGCGTTTGTCGACGTGGACACCATCGCGGGGCTCCGGCCGGTCGAGGCGGCGCTCGAAGTCAAGAAAAAATACGCGGAGGTCATGAACATCCGGGTGTGCGCTTTTCCACAGGAGGCGATTCTCCGCGATCCGGGAACCGAAGACCTCCTGGTTCGGGCGATGGAGATGGGCGCCGACGACGTGGGCGGATTGCCGTGGATCGAGTGGTCCGACGAGAGCATGCGAAAGCACATCGACATCGTATTCGACATCGCCAACCGGTTCCGGCGGGACATTCACATGCTCATCGACAACAACAACGACCCGACGTCGCGGAGCATCGAATTTCTGGCGGACAAGGTCATCCGGGACGGTTTCGACGGCCGGGTCACGGCGGGTCACGTCGAGGCCCTTTGCGTCTACGACGACGTTCACGCCACAAGGGTGATTCGCATGATTCGCGAGGCGGGGATCCATATCGTTTCCAATCCGCACATCAGCCTGAGCGGGCGCGGCCGTTTGAACGCCCAGCCGATTCTGAGAGGGCTCACCCGCGTCAAAGAGCTTTTGGAAGCGGGCGTCCCGGTTTCCTGCGGTCAGGACGACGTGATGGACCCGTTCTACAACTTCGGGAAAATGGATCAGTTGGAGGTCGGGTTGTTCATGGCCCACGCCGCCCATCTGACCTCGTCGGCGGAGCTCGAAACGGTCTATGACATGATCACGGTCAACGCGGCCCGCGCGATGGGTGTCGATGACCTTGGAATCGAAGTCGGGAATCGGGCGGACATGGTTGTTCTCGACACGCAAAGCGTTTGGAACGCCTTCCGCCTGAGACCGGATTGCCTGTACGTCATCAAAGGCGGGCGGATCACGGCGAAGTCCCGCTCGGAACGGCAAGTCATGCGCTCCGGCGGGTTGGAGCCCCTTGGGTTGGAAGAGTTTCCTTCTTCAGGGTAGTGCTTCGTTACGGCATCGAGCGATGGCGGGGTGCTGAAAACCGGTTTGGGTAGGACTGTCGCGCTGATTCGGATGTAATCCGATCTCGGTGGTTCTCTTCGCGGGGGAGGGCCGAGGGTCGGTTGGCCCTGCGCCCTCCCGCTTCTTCTGTCTCGACCATAACTTATTGATTCATAAAGAGGTGCGTCTGTCGAAAATTGAGTCTGACCCCGTTGACATCTCTTATGCAGCCGCCTGAAGACAAGCATAATTGGTGGCGGCCGTTGGATTCTCCAATTCTTCTTCAAGCATGATCAAGCATTGGGCCTCTTGAAATCCGACTTCCTGAAGAATCTCAAGATGGCGTGATATCAGGAACCGTCCCGGTTCATATTCTTGCTTGGCCCCGTCCGGTTTCACGAAATCTCCATTCAGCAACATTCCGCCTTCCGGAAGGAGCCGACGACAGGCTCGATAGACATTCCGGGCGTTCATCTCGCTCCCGAGATCGTGCAAAGCCCAGGTCGAAACAATGGCCCCGACGGGACGTGAAATCCTTTCCCCCCAATCTTCCGTTGTCAGATCCGCCTGCGTGAACTGAACCCGGGAAGCATGGGAAGCAAGACGAGCGGCCGCCAGCTCAAGCATCGAGCGGGAGAAGTCGATCCCTTCATAAGTGACCTCGGGAATTGCTTCCAATAGTCGCGCGGCAAGATAGCCCGGGCCGATGCCCAACTCGACAATGTGACGTGAAGGCAAAGAAGTTCCGGTGATTCGGTCGATGATGGCGTCAAACAGTTGGAGACGTTCAGGGGTTGGAACAAAGCGGTTGGACCATTCATGAGCGTACTGATCGTCGTGGAATTCATGCTGGGCGCCAACGACATTTTCCATCAACTTCTCCTGGAATGACCACCGGCAAGTTGTTGAGAAAGTCTTTTTCGGGCTTGAGCGGATTTCTCACCTGAATCGGATTGCCGGGTCGGGCGTGAATCACACCCCCGAGAAATATGTGATCGGATACGCGATGGAGTCAAGTCTTGAATGATTGGATCAGCCCGGATTTCTTGCCAAGCGATGATCTTGGGGTTCGCGCTTCGAATGAATCGCCATCGGTGGATTGTCTCAGCACCCCGCCAATGCGCCCAAATTGTCCTTTGCGTGGGAAGGCCCCTCTTATATAACGGGGGGGAGAAGGCGGTGGACGAGGACCTGACCCGAGTCCGGGTCGTTTCGTTAAGGGTGAGAGCGATATGAACTTCGAAGAGGCCCGGCCGTTTTTCGAGCGTCATCACTGGAGCGTCGTAACGACCCATCAGGCCAACGGCGCGGCGCATTCGAGCATCGTCGTCTGCGGGGCGCACCAGGGGCAGGCCGCGTTCGTGGCCGTGCACGGCAAATCGGCCAAGGTCAGAAATCTGCGCCGCGACCCGCGTTGCAGCGTATTGGCGGTCTCGAAAACCTGGCATAGCTGGGTGACCGTCGAGGGCGAGGCGCGATTGTTCGATTATGACAATACGGACGCCGAAGAGGTCCGGAAGTTGCTCCGCGAGGTTTATCGGGCCTGCGGGGACAAGGATCATCCGGACTGGGAGGAGTACGACCGGGCGATGCGGGCCCAGGAGGGCGTGGTCGTTCTGGTGCGTCCCGATCGGGTGTACGGTCAGGTGCGTGAATAGCCCCGTCATCCATCCGGGAATGAGATCGGAGGCCGGAGCAAAGCCATCATGACGAACGAGACGTTTGTGGAAACGTTCAACCTGGGCGGGGACCTGAAAATCCGGCGGATGGGGTTCGGAACCCTCTTTGTCACGACCGGCAGAGGCTTCGGGCCGCCCCTTCCCGGGGCCGGGGAACTCCTGAACGAGGCCGTCCGCCTGGGGGTGAACTTCATCGACACGGCCGACTCATACGGGCCGGAGCACGCCGAGAACGCGGTGCGCGAAGCGCTGCACCCCTACCGGGGCCTGGTCATCGCCACGAAGGGCGGGTTCCGGCATCCCACCGAGGGCGCCTGGACGCCGGATGGAAGACCGGAGCATCTACGCAACGCCCTGGAGGGGAGCCTGAAGCGTCTTCAGGTGGACCGGATCGACCTCTACCAGTTTCATACGCCTGACTCCCGGGTCCCGTTTTCGGAGTCCATCGGCGCGCTCAGGGATTTTCAACAAGAGGGAAAGATCCGGTATATCGGCGTATCGAACGTCAACCTCGACCAGCTCACGGAAGCCCGCCGGGAAGTGAGCGTCGTCTCGGTCCAAAACCTCTTTAACGTCACCTCCCGGGACGGCCATGACGTGCTGGAATTTTGCGAGGAAAAGGGGATCGCGTACATCCCCTGGAGGCCTCTGGCGGACGGGCGGCTCCCCCTGAACGACGCCGGGATGCGGCAAGTCGCCGGCAAGCACGGCGCGACGGTCGCGCAGGTGATGCTGGCCGGCCTGCTCCACCGCTCCAAGGTGATCCTCCCGATCCCCGGAACCGGATCGATTGACCACCTCCGGGAGAATGTCGCCGCCGAGCGGCTGCGCCTCGACAAAGACGACCTCTCGCGCCTGTGGCGTTGACCCGGATATCCCACCCACCGAAGATCGAAACGGTAGGACCGCTCCTGCGGGCGGCCGGGGTCTATTGGATGTAGGCGCCGGTCTAGGCCCGCCCCCGAATGAATCTATTGGGGATCCCGGCCCGTCACACTTCAGCGCCCCCTTCGAAGGCGAACCTCCAGGCGTCGCCGCCGCGGACGATCCGGCCGGCCGAGGGCGTCGGGAAGTGGGCGGGCAGAACCAGCGTATCCGTCTCGGCGTAGCGGTCCAGGAAGGACCGCCGCGTCCGCCGCGACAGCGCCGGGTCGGAGCAGAAACAGGTGCTCCAATCGGGTTCGGCGCACTGGATGGCATGGTGCATCAGGTCGCCGGTCATGACCGCCTCGCGGCCGCCGGACGACAAGTGAAGGCAGACCTGCCCCGGCGTGTGCCCCGGCGCCGGTGAGAGCCAGAGCCCGTCCTCGATGGCGTGATCGTTTTCTACAAACACGGCCTGGCCGGCTTCGACCACCGGGAGGATGCTGTCCTCGTAGTGCGGAGCCTCGCTTGAGCCGGGGTCTTTGAATTCCGCCTGCCAGAACTCCCATTCCATACGGCCGAAGAGATACCGGGCGTTCGGAAAGGTCGGCGTCCACCGGCCGTCCAACAGGCGGGTGTTCCAGCCGACGTGGTCGACGTGCAGGTGGGTGCACAGGACAAAGTCCACGTCCTCGGGCCGGAGCCCGCTCGCCGAGAGGTTCTCCAGATAGGGCCACCGGTTCATGTGGTAGCGGGCCCGATCCGGCCGGTTCTTGTCGTTGCCCCCGCAAGTGTCGACCAGGATGATGTGACGCGGGGTTCGGATGACGAAGGAGTGAAAGGCGAGGATGAGCAGCCCGGTTTCGGGGTCGAGCAGGCCGGGCTCCAGCCAGTGCCGGTGGACATCGATCGCTTCCTCGGTCGCGTCGGGGTAAAGCACGTAAGGGTCCAGCACCGGCTTCTCGAACTCTATCACCCGCTCAATCGTGAAATCCCCCAAACGCCACTTGTCCATGACGGCCCTCCTCTCTGTCTCATGTTTGCGCGGCAGTGATCAGGACATGAAGTTCAATCCTTGCTCCACGCCGGACGGCTTCCGATGGAGAACAAGACGCATCCCGGAATATACTACGAGCGCCGTGTCTTTTTCTCGTTTGGAGAGGGCGAGGTGATTCAGTCGGCAAGGGGGACGTGGAAAAGGGCTATCCGGTCCGCCATGTCGCCGACGCTGACAACCCGGGTTGAGGAGGGAGGAGTGGAAGATGGCGTATGTTCGGCAGATCGAGCCCGCTGAAGCGACCGGCGAGATCAAGGAGTTCTACGACAAGCTCATCGAAAGAGACGGGTGCGTCCGGGGCATCTTCAAGTTGTCCAGCCTGAGGCCCAGCGTGCTGTTCGGGCTCAGCGCGCTCTACGAGGCCGTGTTCTACGGACCATCGGGCCTGTCCCGGGCGCAGAGAGAAATGGTGGCCATCGTCGTCTCCGCCGTCAACGGGTGCGAGTACTGAGTGGACAATCACGGAGGGTCTCTCCGTAAAGAAACCGGCGACGATGCGCTCACCCGGCAGATCATGGAGGATTTCAGGAAAGCGGATATCGACGCCCGGACGATGAGGATGCTGGAGTATTCCGAGAAGCTGACCCTGCACCCCAAAGAGGTGTCGGAAGCGGACCTGACGCCCATGCGGGAGGAAGGGATGACCGACGAAGACATCTTCGACGTGGTGCAGATCGTCGGTTACTTCAACTACACCAACCGCCGGGCGAACGGTTTGGGGGTGGACCTGGACGCGTAAGGCCGACTGCGGCGATGGAGGCGCCGGGGGCCGGACGCGGCCGGGTTTCGGCCCTTCTCAAATCGGCGGAGGGGTTCGGTCCGCCGTTGCGCGCTCATCGCCCGGATCAGACCGAGAAATATTTCGCCTGCGGGTGATGGAGGACGATGGCCGAGGTGCTCTGCTCGGGGTGGAGCTGGTCCTCTTCGCTCATCTCGATCCCGATCCGCTCCGCGCCCAGAAGATCCAGAAGCTTGCGCTGGTCCGCCAGGTTCGGACAGGCCGGGTAGCCGAAGGAATAGCGCGACCCCCGGTAGCCCTGCTTGAGCATCCTGTGTATGTCCCGCTCGTCCAGGTGTCCGAAGCCGAGCTCCGCCCGGATTCGTTTGTGGACGTACTCGGCCAACGCCTCGGCCGTCTCGACGCCGAGGCCGTGCAGGTAGAGGTAATCCTGGTAGCGGTTGTCGGCGAACCACTCCCGGGCGGTGTCCGAGGCCCGCTGGCCGATGGTCACCACCTGGAGCGCGATGACGTCCCGCTCGCCCGTTCCGATGTCCCGGAAGAAGTCGGCGATGCAGAGCCCGTCCTTCCGGGTTTGGCGCGGCAGGTGGAAACGGGCGGCCTCCCGCTCGCCGGTCTCGTCGAACAGGACCACGTCGTCGCCCTCGGACGCCGCTTTCCAGTATCCATACGCCGCCTGGGGGGCGAAGGTCTTCTCTTCGATGACCGTCCGGACCATCCGGTTGAGAATCGGGCGGATCTCCCGGCCGATCCAGGATTTGAGTTCCGGCGCGGAGCGCCCGCCTTTTTTGAACCCCCACTGGAAGTGGAAAAGCATGGTCTCGTTCAGGTAGGGGACCAGTGACTTGAGGGAGATCCGCTCGACGACGCGCGGTCCCCAAAATGGGGGCTCGGGAACGTCCACGGCGTCGGCCAGATCGGCCCGCCTCAATCGGATCTCCTCGAGCGCGACGGGGCGGCGGACGTCTTCGCGGGCGGTTTCCCCGGGGTCCGGTTTCTTCGGGGCCGGGCGGCGGGCGCGCCTTTGCCGGGCCGCCTCGATGTGGGCGTCGAACGTGCCCTCCGCCACCTTGGCCATCAGGTCCAGGCCGCCGAAGGCGTCCGGGGCGTAAGCCACCCCCCCCGATTCATAGGCGCGCGCGCAGTCTTCTTCGACGTACTTGCGCGTCAGCGCGGCCCCGCCCAGAAACACGGGCGGCGCGATCCCCTGCCGGGCCATCTCCTCCAGGTTTTCCCGCATGATGACCGTCGATTTCACCAGAAGACCGGACATCCCGATGGCGTCGGCCCCGTGCGCCCGGGCCGCTTCGAGGATCGAGGCGATGGACTGCTTGGTCCCGAGGTTGATGACCCGGTAGCCGTTGTTGGTCAGGATGATGTCGACCAGGTTCTTGCCGATGTCGTGCACGTCCCCCTTCACCGTGGCCAGGACGATGGTGCCCTTGGCCCGGCCCTCGGCCCGCTCCATGTGCGGTTCGAGGTGGGCGACCGCCGCCTTCATCGTCTCGGCCGATTGGAGGACGAAGGGGAGTTGCATCTGGCCCGACCCGAAAAGGTCCCCGACCACCTTCATCCCGCCGAGAAGGTGGATGTTGACGATGTCGAGGGGCGGGTGCTTTTGGAGGGCCTCGTCCAGGTCCGCTTCGAGACCCTGGCGGTCGCCGTCGATGATCCGCTGCTTCAGCCTCTCCTCGACCTCCGCGGGCCGCTCCTTCACCGTCTCCTTCGCGGTGGTCCGGTCCTCGAAATGGGCGATGAAGGACTGGAGCGGGTCGTAGCCCTCGCTTCGCCAGTCGAAGATGAGGTCTTCGGCGGACTTCAGCTCGTCCGGCGGAATCCGGTGCAGGGGAATGATCTTGCTGGCGTGCAGGATGGCGCCCGTCAGCCCCCGCTTCAGGGCGTGGTCCAGGTAGACCGAGTTGAGGACGTGCCGGGACGCCGGCTTGAGGCCGAAGGAGGTGTTCGAGAGCCCCAGGATGATCTGGCATTCGGGAAGCTCGTCCTGGAGCCGCTCGATGGCCTCCAGGGTCCAGAGCCCGAGCTTGCGGTCGTCCTCGTTGCCGGTGCAGATGGTGAACGTCAGCGGGTCGAATAACAGATCGGAAGGGGGCAACCCGTGGCGGTTGCAGGCGAAATCGTGGAGCCGGCGGGCGATGCGCATCTTGTCCTCGACGGTCTTGGCCATGCCCGCCTCGTCGATGGTCAGGGCGATGACCGCCGCGCCGAACTTCTTCGCCAGCTCCAGCCGCGCCGCGGCGGGCCCCTCTCCGTCCTCGAAGTTGATCGAGTTGATCGCCGCCTTGCCGCCGTAGAGCTTCAGCGCGGCTTCGAGGACCGGCAGTTCGGTCGAGTCGAGGACCAACGGGACGGTGACGGCGCCGCGCATGCGGGAGATCACCTCGGTCATGTCGGACGCCTCGTCCCGGCCGACGAACGCGGTGCACACGTCCAGGGCGTGGGAGCCTTCTTTTTCCTGCTCCCGTCCCATGCCCACCGCGCCGTCCCAGTCTTCCTGCTCCTGGAACCGCCGGAATTTCCTCGATCCGTTGGCGTTGCACCGCTCCCCGATGGACAGGAAGGCGTTCTCCTGCCGCAGGGGGACCTGCTGGTAAAGCGACGCGAGGGAGGGAACCCAGTGCACCGATCGCCGAACCGGCGCGGGCCGGCGGCCCCGGGCGCGTTTGCGGAGCATCTCGTCCAGCGCGGCGATGTGGGCGGGCGTGGTCCCGCAACAGCCGCC
>JASLXW010000143.1 GCA_030740135.1 Nitrospinota bacterium | reverse complement strand
CGATGCCTTCTTTTGAAAGCCCGCTAGCGACGAAATAGGGCACGACGACGGCGCCGCCGGAGTGCGCGGTCGAGGAGGCGAACCCCCCGAGAAATCCCATCAACGCCCCGATCCCTTTCTTGGGCGGCACGTAGATGACCTCGTCCTTGCGGCCCAAGGTCAAAAGTTGATACCCGGCGAACAGCAGCACCAAGACGCCGATGGCGATCCGCGCCTGTTGGTTCGACAACTGGCTCACGAGCATCGTCCCGGCGACGACGCCCACCGCCATGGTCGGAATCATTACGAAAAAAAACCTGGGGTCCCACTTCTTCCACAGGAAGTAGACCACGGCCAGGTCCCCAATGATCATCATGGGGGCTAAGATCCCCAGGACGAACTGCGGGGGCAGATAAATGCACAAGATCGGGGTCAGAACCAGGCCGACGCCAAGGCCAAAGCTGGTTTTGGATAGGCCGACGGTGAAGGCGGCTAGGACATAAGCGGAGAATTCGGCCCAGGGGATGCTCATTTCTTCAACAACTCGTTCAGGAGGTGGCCGGCGGTCTGGATGCCTCGATGGATGCACTCCAGCGGCATTCGTTCGTTGGGAGAATGCGTGCGGTCGTCGTGTCCGCCGAACGGAACCAGTAGGCTGTCCAAGCCGAGGACGTCCTGAAGGGCGCCCACGACGGGGATCGTGCCTCCCTCCCGGACGAGGACCGGGGCGCGCCCGAATCCTTTCTCCAAAGCGGCGCGCGCGGCCTCGACCCCTTTGCTCTTGGCGTCCACCAACACGGCCCGGGACCCCCAGTGCCGGGAGATTTCCACCCGGACGGTTTCCGGCAGGCGCTCCCGAATCGTCGCCTCGACCCGATCGTTGATCCGGTCCGGGTCCTGGCGGGGCACGAGGCGCATGCTCACCTTCGCGGCCGCCCGCGAGGGGATGATGGTCTTCGCCCCGGGACCTTGATAGCCGCCGTAGATCCCGTTGATGTCCAGCGTGGGCCGCCCCCACCGGCGCTCCAGCGTGGAGAACCCCTTCTCCCCGGACAGGGCCGGCGCGCCGACGCTTCGCTGATACTCGGCCTCGTCGAAGGGCAGGGCCGCGAAGGCCGCGCGCTCCCAGTCCTCCAGGGGGAGGACATCGTCGTAAAACCCCGGAACCGTCACGATTCCGTTGTTGTCCAGCAACGTGGCCAGCACGCGGACGAGGACGTTCGCCGGGTTGTCCACCGAGCCGCCGTACCCCCCCGAATGCAGGTCGTGATCCGGGCCCGTGAGAACGACTTCCAGATAGGAGAGTCCCCGAAGGCCGTACATGAGGGCGGGGACGCCTTCGGCGAACATCGAGGTGTCGGAGACGACGGCGTAATCGGCCTTGAGCCGTTCGGCGTTCGCGCGCATGAACCCTTCGAGGCTCGGGCTGCCGATTTCCTCCTCCCCTTCGATCATGAACTTGACGTTGAGCGGCAGCCGGCCCCGGACCCGGTGGAAGGTCTCCACCGCCTTCAGGTGGCAGAAGATCTGGCCCTTGTTGTCGTGGGCGCCGCGGGCGAAGACGTAACCGTCCCGGACGGTCGGCTCGAAGGGGTCCGTCTCCCAGAGGTCGATGGGGTCGGGGGGCTGGACGTCGTAGTGGCCGTATATGAGGACCGTCGGCAGGGCGGGGTCCTCCACCCGCTCCGCGAAGACGACGGGGTGCCGCGCGGTCGGGTGGATCTCGGCCGTGAATCCCGCCGCGCGAAGCCGTTCGGCCACGTGCTCCGCGCAACGCCCGACCTCCCCGGCGAATTCCGGGTCGGTGCTCACGCTGGGGATGCGGAGATAGGTCTTCAACTCCTCCAGCGAGGCGTCTCGCTGCGATTCGATGGCGTCGAGGATGTCTTGCACGAATCGGGTCTCCAAAGAATTCCGGGGATTGCCGGACAAACGAGAACCGTGGAATTATACGCGGATGGCGGCGTCCGCGTCACGATGGGCGGGGTTTGAGGCTGAGGCCCTCTCATGTAAGGATTTTTGTCGTCTCGGCGGGGGGTATCTCATCCGGCAATGGTGGAGGAACGGAACCCATTGGGGAATGGGCGCGCTGGGGGCGCTGATCCTGTTCCTGTACGGAATCGTCCCCACCTATCAGCCCGCTCGCTTCGGCCGGGTGTATGCGGCCTATAGAGGCTGGTTTGTGGTCCTCTCGATCTTGTGGGGTTGGGGCGTGGATCAAATCTCGCCGGACCGCTATGATCTCATCGGGGGGTCCGTTTGTCTGATGGGCATCGCCGTCATCATGTACTGGCCCCGCTAGTCAGGGGAGACCACGAGGTCTTCGGGAGGGGGGCGCGTCATGGCGCTGGCTCGGGATTCCTCCGATCGCGAAAGGATCTGAGCGATGAAATTCGTTCGGGATTTGGAGCCGGAAGATCAAGTCACGGGATATTTCCGGGTGTCTTCGAAACAGGTGCGCGAGACCCGAAACGGGAAGTCCTATCTGGACCTTCGCCTCGCCGACAAGACCGGTGAGATCCCCGCCAAGATGTGGGAAGACCCGGAGGGGCGGTGGGACGACTTTGTGCGCGGCGACATCGTCAAGGTGCAGGGGCGCGTCGAGGAGTACGACAACAAGCCCCAGATGGTCGTTCTTCGGATTCGGGTCGTGACGCCCGAAGACGAGGGGTCTGAATTCGATCCGTCCAGGTTCGTCGAGTCCACCGAATACGACATCGACGCCATGTGGGAGGAGATGCTCGCCCTGGCGGGAAGCATCGAGCCTCCGCTGGATTCCCTGGTTCTGGCCGTTCTGGAGGACCACCGGGAGGCGTTCCGGCAGGGGCCGGCGGCCGCCCGCCTCCATCATCCCTACCTGGGGGGGCTTCTCGAACACACCCTCAGCGTCGTCCTGACGTGCGAATGCCTCGCGGGCAAGTACCCCGTCCGGCGCGACATTCTGCTGGCCGGCGCCATCCTGCACGACATCGGAAAAGTGGAAGAGATTCGCCCCTACCCCGATCAGGAGTACACGACGCCCGGCAAGCTCATCGGCCACATCGTCCAGGGCTGGGGCATCGTCCGGAGCAAGGCGATCGAGCTCGGGACGGTGGACGAGGAGACGTTGACGCTGGTGGGACACCTCATCCTCAGCCATCAGGGCCGGCCCGAGTGGAGCTCCCCCCGCGTTCCCCAGACGCTTGAAGCCCTGGTTCTCCATTACGCCGATGACCTGGACGCCAAGGTCCAGATCTTCTGCCGCTCGGTGGACCGGGACAAGCAGGAGGGGGAGTTCACGGCCTGGAACCGGTCCATGGCCCGGGATTTCTATAAGCCAACGTACGAGGCCCTTCGCGAAGAGCCTCGCGAGGCTTCGCACACGCCGCCCGAGCCGGCGGAGCCCGATCTGTCCTGATCCCCTTCGGTCGAACGGCGAGTCCGGCGGACGCGAACCCGCCTCTCTCACCCTTGATTCCGCTGAATCCGGCCTTTTTCAGCCAACCCTCAGGCGGCCTTCCCGCATGGGGGGGAAAACCCCCGGTGTGGGGGGAATCCCCTCACCCGCATTAACTTCTTTAATATCAATGAGTTATTGAGATTATCGCCGCTTTCGGGCCGATTTGTTGGGGGGTTTCCCCCCCCCCCCGAAGCCCCTTTTCCATGGGTCGGCGGGACTTCCGCGTAAAATGACAATATTTTAATCAATGTCGAATCAATGGGTTACATGACCTCCAAACCTCTCCCGCAGGGCAATTCCGGTTTTGGCACACCTCTTGAGATATATAACCGCGACTCCTAGACGTGGGGGGTCGAGGAAAACAAAGGAAACCGACCTTTAGTCAACACGAAGTCGAGGAGAAAAGAAAGTGGCTAACCCAATCGCAGTCGCCCCCATCGGATCGGCCGACACGGGCAATAACCGCGTGGTTTTGGACGCCCAGGCCAAGGCCGCCAAAAAGAGCAAGAAGAACGATAAGACCACGACGCAGCCCGCGCCGGCCGCCGACAAGGTGGTTCTGAGCACTGAAGCCAAGGCGGCTTCGGCTTCGACGCAGGCCGTGAAGGCGCCGGAAGTCGAGTCGGCGTCCAATGCAATCTCGGCCGCTCCCATCCGGGACATGCAGTCGATCCAAAAGGATATGGGAACCGTCATCAAGGAGCTGGAGCGCCTCAACGTCTCTGATAAGGATGTGTCGAAGGCCCTGAAAGCGGGCGCTGCCGGCCTCGATTCGAAAGCGACGAGCTCCATCCAGAAGGCCATCGATAAGCTCCAGGCGGGGGAAATCACCGAGGCGAAATTCGCCAAGACGCTGGACAAGATCGCCGCCGATCAGGCGCAGGGCGTCCTCAACGCGCTCAAGGGCCTCCGGGACCAGGCCGCCAAGCCCGAAGCGCCGGTCGCCAACACCGCGATCAAGGTTGAGCAGCCCGTCGTTGCCAAGCCGGAATCGCCGGTCGCCAAGGCGGCGGAGCAGGTTGCCAAGGTCGCCGAGAAGGCCGGCGAGCAGATCACCAAGATCGTGGAGAAGGCCGAGGAGAAGACCGAGAAGATCCTGGAAAAGGCCGAAGAGACGGGCGGGCGGTTTGTCGGAACGGCCTCCGCCCCCGGGCTTTCCGGGTCCAACGGGTCCAACGGGCCCAGCGCGCTCAGCGCCTTTGCCGACAATCAGTTGGAGAAGATCACGGAGCGGCTGAGTTTTCTCCAGGACACCGTTTCCGCGCTGAAGAAGGAAGTGAATTCCAACGGCGATGAGCGCTCCGCGTTCAACATCCTGAGAAAGATTGCGGGCCGATTGGATCGGACCGAGGGCTCTGTCTCGGGGGCGGACATTTCAGGCGCCGCGTTGAAGGTGGGAGACCTGGAAGACGCCCTGGGCTCTCTGATTTCCAAGGTCCAGGACGATCGAACGGCAAAGCGCGATAGCGGCACGTTCCTCCAAGGCGGATTCGGGTTCGGGACCGGCGGGGGCGTCGCCTCCGGAGGCCCGACGATTCACTCGGGCAAAGACACCGACCATTCCGGGAGCGTCGCGATCAACGCGAGCGCGGGAATCGGACTGGGCTCGTTCGGCGCTTCGCGGCGGACGAGAAACAACTTCGGCTCGCTCGTGACCTCGTTCGGCGGCGTCCGCCAAATCGGCGGCGCGGTGTCGGGCTCCAAGCTCAGCGTGGTGGCATAACGCCGGTTCACGAAAGGCTGACGGAGACGTTTCACCATGGCAACGGTATCCAACATCCTGGCCGCAAACTTCCAGCACCGGGTGCGGTTCCAGAACCTGAAGGCCAAAGAGGCGGAAGGCGCCGACTCGGCGAAGAAGACCGAGTCGGCGGTCCGCCGGGCGGTTCGAGAAGAATCGATCCGCTCGGGCGGCCCGCCCGCTTCCAAGGCCTTCGTCGTCTTCCTCAGCGACGCGGCCCGCGACTTCGCCGGAAAGACAACCAAGCGCCCGGATGGTTCCAAGGACGCCGCCCCCCGGAAAGCGGGGACAGCCGCCGGGGGACCGAAGGGGATTTCCCGGGCCGGGGGGATTCAAAGCCCGGCCCCGGGGCATGATTCCCGGGAGCTTCGCGCCCTGTCCGCCGAATTGGAGGAGCTGGGCGGCGGAATCGACGCCGTCCGGGCCGTCATTCGGCGCGCGGCGAAGAAGGCGGAGACCCCCGAGAGCCATCACCTCGAGCGGGACGTCGAGGCGCTTCGGGCCGGCGGGATGGACGGCCGGACCGTTGTGGACCGCCACTATTCGGCGTCGTTCAGACAGAGCAAGACCTTCATCTCGAGCCTGCGGGTGATTCGCTCGCGCCTGAAGGAGCGCTCGGCGGACGTGACGGGGACGGCCCCGGCCGGCGGGACGCCCGAAGGCCGGACGCCGGACGCCCGACGCGTGGCGGCGGCGGAAGTGAACGTTTCGGCCCCTGACACGGGCGTCTCAGCGGTGGTCGAGAGATCCGTTCAGAGCCTCGAAGGGTATCGGCGGGCTTACGGCCGGGTCGTCGATTCCGGCGGGGACGTCTTCGAGGACCTGAGCCGGTTGGGCGGGAAGCTCGAGGACCTGGCGCAAACGCGCTCGGACTATCTGTCGGTGAAGCTGACGGAGCGGGCCGAGGCGGCGTCGGCCAAGGCCTCGGCCGTCCACTCGCCCCTCGCCGCCGGACTCATCAGAGAGTTCGCCTCAGCGTAGCGCCGGGCTCCCTGAGTGTAGAACCTATCTCAAAATCCCATTTCACACTCCTTGGGCGTTTTGTCGTCATTCCCGCGAAGCTTGTCCCCGAGGGCCTTTATCGGGGAGCGGGAATCCAGTGTTTTCAGGATTTTCTGGATGCCCGCTTACGACATGCGGGCATGACGGTTAAGGCGCTGCCAATTTTGAGATAGGTTCTAGCAGGTTGCGGAAAAACTCTGTCAGGGGACCTTTGCGCGGTGTGCAAAACCCCCTCCAACTGTCATTCCGAACGAAGTGAGGAATCTGCCCAAGGTCGAAACTCATTGTTTTTACATAACTTTCAGGAAAAGATTCAAACAAGGCGAGATTCCTCGCTACGCTCGGAATGACACCAACGGCGACTTTGCAGGCCTTGAAATGAGTTTTTCTGCAACCTGCTAGTGTATTGTGAATGGTTTTACATGTCCGATTTGTTCTTTTCCGGCCGGGCAAGGGGTCAACCGACCCAAACGCTCGGCCCACCGGACGGTGGAAACCCGGTGTTTTCAAAACAGAGAAGGCGGGCATCTTGCCCGCCTTCTCTGCTTGGGGGGCGTTGTCACGTTGAGAGCGGCGCCCCGCTCCTCCGGTCTTCGTCTTCGATGGTGAGAATTCCGCCGAACAAAAAAACCTCCCCTCCCGAGGCCGAAGGTCCGGAAGAGGAGGTTCCGTGCGATTAGAGGGAATACCGCTGAATCAGGATTCGGCCATGATCACCTTTTCGGCTTTCGCCTCGAGAAGGGTCCAATTTCCCGAACTGACCGCCGAGTTTGTGCTGCGCGCCCGGTTGGCGGCAATCACCGGGTCCAGGATCTCGCCGCAACAGAAACAGTGCCAGCCGTAAAACGTGCCGGACAAGTCCGTCCCGAACCCGTAATGCTTGAAGTAGGTCATGAAACCCGTGCATTTTGGGCATTTCATCGATGATGTCCCCCTTTCCGGGCCATGAGCCGAAGCCGGCTCAGGCGGCGGGAAATTGCACATACCTTGAAGCGGGACGGCGGCGCGGATTCAGGTCACATCTATGACCCCACCCGATTCGGGTGTCGTAATCGGAACGCCTGACGAGTGCCTCGTCCTCTTATCCACTTCAAGGACTCGGGTGGTGGCTGTCACCCCGATCCACCGGCCGATGTTGTCTTTATGAAGCCGGACTTTAGCTGGAAAATTCCCCGACGACGCGCTCCTCGGAAGCCTGGCTGACCAGTCGGGCCAGCTCGCTCACCGTCCGTCCGGACAGGGCGTTGTCGATGGCCTCCTGAATGTCCCGCCAGATGGGGATCTGGTAACAGCAATCGGCCCTTCCACAGGCGCCCTCGAAAGGGATGCACTCGTGGACCACGATCGGGCCGTCCACCGCTTCAATCAACTCTTTCAAGGTGATCTCTTCGGGATCGCCCCCCATAGCGTAACCGCCCTCGGGGCCGTAAGTGACCTTGACGAAACCGCGATGGACCAATGGGCGAAGGAGCGTTTCCAGGAAATTCCCCGGCACGCGCTCTCTCTCCGCGATCTCCGCCAGGGGCGCAACCTTGCCGCCTGAGAGCGTTGCCAGGTATCCGATCGCCCTCAGGGCGAAATCCGCTTTTCGGCTGATCTGCATCTGCATGAGCGGTTCCCTTATCAGCCATGTCTAAAGGAGACTAATTTTGTCGCACTTAAGGTAAGTCGTCTTTTTCACGCTGTCAAGCCGAATTGAAAAATTGTCCGGGAATGAAAAATCGGCCGGGATAGCGCCGGATCGCGTTCAACCTTGCGGTGCGGGGAGTAAATCGGAGGTTTTGTACAAGGCTGATTGGAGCGAGGAGAGGGTTTGGGCCTTCCCGGGGGCCACGCCCTTGTGCTGGATGAGGACTTTCAGCGCGCCTCCCAGGCCGCCGGGGAGGAGAAGGTTTTTGATGGACAGATTCCGGTGAAGGGCCCGGATGGCTTCCTCGCCTTCCCCCGGTGGAACGCTCCAGACCTCTTCGGCGACGCCCAGTCCGACCAGGGCGTGGTGTTGATCCGTGAAGCCGGCGGGCGCCAGCCCCTCCTCCCGGCCGGCCATCGCCAGCGCCGTGAAGTCCACGTGGGCCGTCAAGTCCTGCTCTCCCACGTGGATGTACGGGTCCGCATGCGCCCGGTGGCGGTGGTAGCACATCAACGTTCCTCCGTTCGAGACACGGTGAGGCGCGTAGAGCTCCGAGGCGGGGTGTCCGTAATCCAGCGTCAGGACGAAGCCCCGTAGCAGCTTCCGGCCGATTGTCCTCATCAAATCCATAGCTTTCAGGTTGATTTCGGTCCTCGCCTTCTCGTCCTCGCCGGAGGGGGCGAGACCGAGGGCCTCGAAATGGGCGGCCAGGGCCGGCGTGGAGGGCTCGCCCAGCTCCTCGTGGAATCCCCCCCCCCCGGCGGCGCGGACGTAAACCTCCGACACCCCGTCTCTCAGGGGGCGGACCCGATGAACGGGAAGGGCGTCGAAAAACTCGTTGGAAAAGACTACGCCCGTGATGCCGGAGGGGACTTCCTGAACGGAGTCCACCCACGCGACGCGGCCGCGCCAGGCGTCGCCCTCGGAATCCAGCCCCTCCTCCAGGCCCCGGCGCCGCCCAGGGCTTCTTTCGACGGCCACGTAATCCGTGCGGGAGAGGCAGTCGGGCGCGTCCCGTTCCAGGGCGCGGCAGATGTCCCGGCAGAGCAGGCCCCGGCCCGCCCCCAGTTCGACGATCCGGAACCGGG
>JASLXW010000142.1 GCA_030740135.1 Nitrospinota bacterium | reverse complement strand
AGCTCTTTGAGCTGGAGGTCTCGGCCCGCAAGATGGCCCAGCAACTCGCCGTGAGCTATCCGACGGCGCTGCGGGCCGTGACGACGCTCAGGCGCAGTCTTGTGGCCGCAACGCCGGGGGGACGGCAGCTTCTTCGAGGGGAGGTGGAGGCGGACGAGGCCTACTTCGGGGGCAAGCGCAAGGGCAAGCGAGGCCGAGGCGCAGCGGGTAAAGTCCCTGTTTTCGGCATCTTGGAGCGGGGCGGCCGGGTCAAGGTGGAGGCGGTCGGCAACGTCACGGCCCAGACCCTTTTGGCCTCCACCGTGAAGGTGGTCCGTCGGGGCAGCGTGGTCTACACCGACCGCTACCAGGTCTATGACGCCCTGATGTTCTGCGGCTATCGCCACCTGCGGGTGGATCATGATCGGCGCTTCACTCGGGGCAAAGTGCACATCAACGGCCTGGAAGGCTTTTGGGCCTACGCCAAGGAGAGGCTCATCAAACATCATGGGGTGTCCAAATAGCGGTTCCCCCTCTACCTGAAAGAGATGGAATTCCGCTACAATCACCGCCACCAGGATCCCTTTCCCCTGGTGGTGCAACAGCTCACCCAATTGGTGTCAAAACCTTTATAATCCCCTTAAACTTTAGTCCCCGACCATTCGCCGGTCAAGACCGAACCCGACCGACCCGATGCCGCTCCGGCGACGGCCACGAAGACCCCAGCCAGAATCAATCCGCCGCCTACGGCCAGACCGGGGGAGAACCCCTCCCCCAGAAAGAAATACGCGAAGACAGACGCCAGGACGGGCTCGCCCAGGATCGCCGTCGCCACGACGGAAGAAGAGAGGCGCCCAAGGACCCAATTCAGACAGTTATGACCGATAAGGGTGGGAACGATCGCCATCAGCAGGAGAAGCGTCCACTCCCGGCCATCCGCCCGGGCGAGCTCCCACAACCCTCCGGGATTCAGCCCCCCGGCCAACAGCAGGAGAAATCCGGCGCAAATGACGTAAATGGGAAATGTGTAGGCGGCGGTCGAGAGCGTCTTTCTCAGGCGCGCCCCCGCCAACAGATAGACCGAGAACATGACCGCCCCGGCCAGGGCGAGGAGGTCCCCGGTCAACCCATGCCCCGGGCCCCGGGCGTCCGTCCACGCGACGCAGGCCGCGCCCGCGCCGGCGACGACCATCCCGGCGATCAGCCCGCGGGAGAGCGGCTCCTTCAGCCAAAAGCGGGATCCGAGCGAAACGAACAAAGGGTTCGTCGTCACCAGAATGACCGAGCTGGCCACCGAGGTGTATTTGAGCGAGGCCATCCAGACGGCGAAATGAACGCCCAAGCCGACCCCGGCCAGGACCAGAAGGGCGGCCTCTTTGCGGCCGAGGTCCTTCCACGCGCGCCGGGCCGGGCGCAGGGCGAACGGGGCCATCAAGAGCACGGCCAGCGTCATCCGGCCGGCCGCGATGTTGGCCGCCGAGAGGCTGGAGAGCTTGACGAAGATCGCGGAGCCGGAGACCGCCACAACGCCGACCCACAGGCCGCCGTACAGGGCCGGTCCGGAAGAGGCGGGCGGAGGCCCGGGGCTACGCGACACGGGGGCCGCCTGAATGGGCGACGGGCCTTCTCAAATCCGGAGCGCCACCAGGACGCCTCCCAGCACGATGCACAGGCACCCCGCCGCCAGGGGCCAGGACAGCCTTTCCAGGTCCCGCAGGAAGAGGGCGCTGAACAGCAGGGTGAACAGGGGGGTGGCCCCCGAGATGGGGGACAGCGTGATGACCCGGCCCTTCTGGAACGCGAAAAACCAGAGCACGAAGCCCATCCCCGGCGCCCCCCCCCACGAGTCCGAAATAACTCCATCCCTCCAGGGGCGGAAAGCCCTCTCCCCCCGGGCGCCGCCACAGCCAGATCCCGCTGATGACCACACCCGACGCGAGGAGCATCGCCCAGGCGCTCACGACGGGATGCGGATGGTCCGCCACGCCATACCGGATCACCACGTCGCGGAAACCGAGCAGAACCGTCCCCGCCAACGGATAGATCAGGTCCCTGCGTCTCCAGACCCTCTCCTTCCGCCCCGGTTTGGACAGGAGCACCCCGCCCGCGACGATCGCCGCCATCCCGATCACGTTCCAGACGGTCGGCCGCTCGCCCAGGAACAGGACGGCCATCAACGAGGCGAGAAAAGGCGACATTGCCCGCAGGCTGGAGACGCGGGAGGCGCCGACCTTTTCCACCGCCGCCAGGAGCAGGAGCCGCGACAGGGCCGGCACGAAAAACCCGAGACCGAAGAACATGAGGATTCGCTTGTCGGCAAAAGCCGACACCGGGGCCGTCGCCGCCACCCAGACCGTCAGGATCAAGAAATTGATCCAGGATGCGATCAGGGTCCCCAGGAGGATGTCGCAGTAGAGCACCCCCCGCCGCGCCCAGACAAACGTGGACGAGAAGAGGATTGTGGCCGCAAGGGCCAGCAAGACCGGAGTCAAAGAAGACCGTTTCCCCGGCCGCGGAAAAGGATTCCGCGGCCGGACCCAACCATCGGCTCAAGTGCGGAAGCCGCACGCCCCAACAGCGGGCGCCGGCCGTTATTTCGAGACCTGCCAGGGCGCGAAGTTGGTGCTGTACGTGAACGTATTCACCACACCGCTCTTTTCGAACCAGACCGATAGCTCTTTCTTGGTTTCGTCAGAAACGGTGGCCTTGATGAAGGTATACGTCCAGAGCTCAAGCCCCTCCTGCATGCCCTTTTCGTAGGGAGCGCCGAGCCAGTCCTGGATTTGGGTCTTGGTCGTCTTGCCCTTCTCGATTCGCGTGACGACCTGCTGATCGAAGTCTTTGCCGATCGTCCGGCACCCCGTAGCCATGACCATCAGGACAACCACGGCCAGGGAATACACAACACGCTTCATGTAAACCTCCTTCCCGCATTGGGTTAACGCAAGCCAGGAATCATTTTAGTGACCCGCCGCCCCGCGCGCACGCCTCTTTTTGGATACGACGGGCGGCGTCCCGCCCCCGTGATTCACCGAAACGGCAGCGCGGGGGACACCGGACGGTTCGCCCCGCCGGGGGACCGCAGGACCACGACGGTCATCGCTTGGGGAAGGGTCTCCCGCGCAAAGCGGATAACGGACCCGTTGTGGCGGCGATGGCGCAACCCTTCCAGGAAGACGCCCAACAGGTCCTCGCGGCTCCAGTAGTGCATCGGGATGGCGACCCGGGGCTTGATCTGCCGAAGCACGACCTGGGCCATTTCCGGACCCATGCTGAACCGTCCCCCGATGGGGATCATCAAAACGTCCACCACGCCCAGCTCCCGGAGCTGCCGCGTCGTCAGCTTTCCGCCCGCGTCTCCCAGATGGGCGACGCACAGCCCGCCGATCTCGTAGGTGAACGCCGCCCCCTTCATGGGTCCGCCGCCCGGGCTGATTTGGTGGATGGGGATGCCCCGGACCTCGACCTCGCGGACCCGGGTGACGACGGGCCGCCACTCCGCCCCGGACTCGGTCAGGCCCCGCAGGATGATCGGGTCGCCCCGGAGGATCTCCACGGCGTTGTGATTTCGGTGCTCCCGGCCGATGGTGACCGCGTGGGCGTTGACGGCGGGCGTGGGGTACATGCCGGGGGCAAGGGGGTCGGCGACGATGCGCGTGCCGGCCTTCGACGTCATCCGGAAGAAGTTGTGTCCGAACCACTCGATGGTGACGCCGCCGCCCGAGGCCGCCCCGGCGGCAAACGGCGCCCACACCCAAACCGTTCCGACCGGAGAGCGTCCCGCCCCCGCCATGAAAGCGGCCCGGCGGATGAGCGGCCGGGGGACATCGCGAACCAGACTCTGCGGCCGGCAGGCCGCGTCGGCCGCCGGCTGAAACGCCGCCATCGCCGCGAAAAGCGCCGCCGCGAAGGCCGCCTTCGCTCTCACACCAGCCCCCTCCTCCTTCTCAAGAACCACTCCACCCCCAGGAGCGCGACCAGGGCGGCAAAGACATATTCGATCTTCCAGAGGGGGAGCTCCCGCTCTTCGATCAGGTTGAGCCGCGCGCGCGATGTCAAGAGGTTCGCGCCCTCGGAAACCGCCCGGTCGTCAAAGGCCCCCCCCCCGACAAACCGGCCCCCCGAGGCCTGCGCCAGCCGCCGGAGAAAGTTCGGACGAGGCGCCGCGTCCTCCTCCTCGAGGTTGAAGGTCTGGGCGTCGAGGAGCAGCTCGGACCGGCCCAGCGCGCGGCCCCCTACGCGGGCCTCGGCCTGAATCCGGTAGGGCCCCGGCGTAGGGAGTCTCGGCCGCGCCACGTATAGTCCCGGCTCCCGATCGGGCGTGAATCTCACCGGAATCCGGTTTCCGTAGGGGTCGAGCACGGCCCCGGCGACCTCGGCCCCGGGCGCGGGCCGGTAGCGGGCGTCCAGAACCCGGAGACGGACTTCGGCGTCCTCCCCGGCCTTGTATTGTCTTCGCAGGCTGGAGAGCCTGACGCGATCCAATGAAGGCGAATGGACGAGCCAGTCCACCGACCGCTTCACCAGATTGAGATAGGGCCGGTTTCCGCGGCCCCGTCCAACCATCTCGAAGTACCACCGCCAGAGCGAGCTGGACAGGATGGCCATCGTCCGGCCCTTGCCCGCTTCCATGACGGCGACCAGCGGGCTGCGATCGCCCCCCGCCCCCTCCCCGGCGCCTCCCCCGTCGCGAACGGCCAGGACCGTCGCCTCGGGTCTCGCCCGAATCACGGGGTTGTATCCGCGAAGCCGGGGCAGGGAGTCCCAGAGCTTGAGGTTCTCCGCCGGGTCCGCGCTCAACCGGGTGATGGGATGGGTCTTGCCGGCGTCGGTGAGCGCCGCCCGGACGGGGCCGTTGACGTAGATTTCGCCGCGCAGCCTCATCTCAACGGGAAGGATGTGCTCCACCGGCGAGTCACCGTACCCCCCCGATCCGAAGGAGGAATCGCCCCCGATCATCAAAAAGGCGCCGCCCCGATCCACGTACTTGGCGATGTTCTCCAGGTAGTAGAACGGAAAGTAAGGCCGGAAGGAGAAATTATCGAAGATGAGGAGATCGAAATTGTGAAGCTCCCGGGTGAAGATGCGCTCGGTGGGAAAGGAGATCAGGCTGAGCTCGCTCTGCGGGATGTTCACGTCATCGTTGATCGTGCGCAGGATCACAAAGGAGACCATGTCGATCCCGGGGTCCTGCTTCAGGGCCCGGCGGAAGAACTTGTAGTTCCAGGAAGGCCGCCCGCTCACGTAGAGCACGCGAAGCTTGTCGCGAAGCACCTGCACGGAGAACTCGACCGTGTTGTTCGCCCGGCTGTGCTCTCCCAACTGGGAAAACGCCTCCACCGACAGCCGGAACAGCCCCACCTCACTGGGCCGGAAGGTGAACGCCAGCCGCTCGTCGAACGCATCGCGATCCAAGTCCACCGCGCGCGTCGCCAACACCTGGCCGCCGCTCTTGAGGACCAGCGTCACCCGCCTCCCCTTGAATCCGAGCGCGCGGAGACGAAACCGGACCCGGCTCTCGTGACGCAGGAAGGAGAGGTCCGGGGCGCGCAGGTCCAGGATCTGAAGGTCCCGGAAGGCGCCCCGATCGCCCATCGCGACCGCGACGACAGGCGCGCCGGCGCGCCGGGCCGCTTCCGCGGCGTCGGCCGAACCCAGGTTGGCCGCCCCGTCGCTCAGCAGGACAATGACCGCGGGCGGATTGCCCGGATTGGATTCACGGACCTCCGCCAGCGCCCCCGCGATGTCCGTCCCGGTCCCTTTCGTTTGGATCTCCCGGGTCAGCGGCTCGAGACCGGCGGGGCGCGCCTCCCGGTCGAAGGTGAAATACCGGACCTTTCCAGCCGGACGGAGGGCCCGGCGCAGGGGCGCGTCCCCTTCGGCCAGCAAGGGGCCGATAGCCGCGCTCCTGGGCGCTCCGCCCTCTTTGGCCGCCATGCTGCCCGAGGCGTCCACCAACACGGCCACCTCCGGCGGAATCTGCTGGAGGGTCTGCCGGAGCAGGGTGGGTTGAAAGAGGTAGACGAGAAGCAGGGCGAAGAGCAGCGTACGCAACCCGGTCAACAGCAAGCCCATGCCCACCCCCGCCTGGGGGCGCGCGCGCCGCCAGTACAGGATGATGAGCGCCGCGGCCCCCAGGCAGAGCGGCGCGAACCACCACGGGGAGGGCGTCCGGGCGAAGTAAAAGGTTTCGCGAACGAGCGATTCCATCATCCGCCCTACCCGACCCTGCGCTTGATGAAGGGCAGGTGGATCTTGTCCTGCTTGTAATTGGCCGTCAGGGCGTAGAGGACGATGTTGACCCCCAGTTTGAACGCGTCGCGGCGCTGGGCCTCCCCCCCGGGCTCACAGGTGTTCACCCAGCTCCCGACGGGGTCTTTCTCCCAAGCTCCGCCCAGGTCGTTCTGACAGTACAGGACGGGCGTCACGTCTCCAATCCGGACGCCCTCGAGATACGGATGCACAATCCGCCGTCCGCCGACCTGGCGGATCAGATAAAAGGAACGGTAGACCGTGTGGTCGGAGGGGATCCGGCGCATCTCGCGCTTGGGGAAAAGACGCTTCATTTCCCGCCGAAACGCCTCATCGAAACCCGCCCCGACGTGGCCGGCGGCGTCTTCGGCGAAAAGGAGCCCCCCGTTTTCAAGAAACAGCCGGAGGTTGTCCCGCTCGGGTTCCGTGAAGGGCTCGAAGGCGTCCGTCCCCGCCAGGTAGAGAAACGGGTGAGAAAAAATTTCCCGAGACCCGGGCGTCAGGATCTTCCGCTCCCGGGAGAACTCCACGCTGGTGCGCGCCGTCACCTCGTCCGCCAGGGCCCGGTGGGCCAGGGGATTCGGGTCCCATTCGCCGCCCCGGGTGCGAAGCTGCGCGAAAATGAACCGGTCTTCCTCGACGCCGACATCGGGGACGGATTCCTGCGCCCCCGCGCGGGCGGTCCGGAATCCCCGCGTCAGCGGCCAGGCAGCCAGGGCGCCGGCAAGCCGCAGAAAACGTCTTCGGTCAAATCCTTTCAATTCCGTCGCCTCACTCGCAATGCGGGCGGCTTCACTGCCGTCCCGCCAGGACCACCTCCGCCGCCGCCAACCCGAGCAGAAGCCAAACGAGCGATCCCGTAAAATCCGTCCGGGATCGCCTCCATGGATTGTAGTCCCCGGGGATGTCCTCCCGCCATGGAGCGTCCAACTCGAAGTCGCCGAACTTGGCCTTCAGCTCCTCGTCCGGAAGGGGCGTCAAGTCCGATTCGGCGGGCGGGGGGTTGACCGTAAAGTAGATCCCCGCCCCCTCGAATTTCGCGTGGTAGATCCCGGCGTCTCCCGCGGCCCGATATCGGACCACCGCACGGCCGGCGTCGTCCCCCTCTCCGGCGGAAAACTTCAGGGCGCGCTCGAGGCCGGCCGGTCCGCTCAGGCTCACCGCCGTCCCGGCGAAGGAGATCTTCGCCCGGTGCGTCCAGGTCTCCCCCACCGTGACCCGCTCCGCCAGGCCCTCGGGCATCTCCCCGCCGGGACAGGCCCGGCAGCCCAGGTAGAGGAACAGGTTCTGAAGGAACGGCAGGTAGCCGACCCGGATGCTGAAATCGTTCCAGTCCCGGTCCGCCGTCGAGGCGAACGCCATGACGCGTCCTTTCCCCAGGCCCGCTTCCACCAGCAGGGGGGCGCCCCCCTTCAGCCTCATCAGGACGTCCGCCGCGGGGGCCTCCACCATCCCCACCCACCGCTTGAACCGGCTTCCGGCGAATGAGGCCGCGCCGAGGCCCGTGAAGATCCGCAGGGCGGGGTGGCGGAGGTCGATCGCCCCCACTTCCTCCCCCGCCTCCCGATCCGCCGACTCCCGGACCTCCAGCAGCCGCGCCGGCAGCAACCCCGCCGGCCACAGGAGGGCGTCGTACCGCTCGGTCGACACCCGATCTCCCATGAACAAGAGCAGGCCGCCGCCTTTGCGGACGAATTCGGCCAAGGCGTCGCTCAACTTCCGGGAAGGGGCCGCCACGTTGGCCAGGACGAGGACGTCCGTTCCGGCGAGCTCCTTCTTCGTGAGCGCCCGGGCCGGAATCCAGCGGGTCCGGAACGGCGAAACGCCGAGTCCGCGCCTCGGCGACAGGGCGTTCATCAGGTAAAAGGTCTCGCTTCCCAAAAGGGAGGTCTTGGGATCGCCGTCGACCAGGAGCACCCGGGGCCGGTCCCGCACGAACAGCGCAAAATAAAAGGCGTCATCCGCTTTCAGGCCCCCGGATCGGATCTGAACCCGGCCCGGCAGGTAGCCCGCCTCTTTGATCCGCGTCTTGAACGCGACTTCCGTCCGGCCGCCCGCCGGCACGCGGACGGAGCGCTCCTCGATCTTCCCGCCGCCGGTCCACAACTCGACCGGGACCGTCCGGTCCGCCGGCCCGTAATTGCGGACCCGAGCCCGCAGCGTGGCGGCCATGCCCGCGACGGCGTCGTGCTCGGCCAGCCCGACGCGGTCCACGGCGACGTTGGGGTCGCCCCCCTTCCGGCCCCAGCGGATCACCCTCATCTTCACATCGAGATCCACCTTCTTGAGGCGCGTCACCGAGAACGCCTTCCAGCCGTTGGCCGCGCCGTCGGTCAGGAAGAGGATCTCCTTGCCGCCCCCCAAGCCGCCGGGAAAGGCCCGCAGCATTCCGAACGCGCGCTGAAAAGCCCCCAGGACGTCCGCCTCCCCGTACGCGGGACGGAGATCGTCAAGGGCCCGCACGGCCTCTTCCGGCCCGGGGCTGAACACCCCGGCGGCGAGCCCGGAGGCGTTCGCCTCGGCCGAGAGAACCGCGACGTTCGTCCCCCGCATGGGGGCCAGGAGAGACTTGAGCCACGCCTTGGCCGTGTCGAATCGGGTCCCGTCCCCGCCGGCGAACCGCATGCTCATGGACGTGTCCACGATGGCGACAAGATGAGACGGGTA
>JASLXW010000141.1:1927-8908 GCA_030740135.1 Nitrospinota bacterium | reverse complement strand
CCCAGATCAAGGCCGCGCTGGAGCTGGGGCGGCGCTTCCTCGCCGGACGCGAGAAGGACCGCGCGCTCGACTCCTCCGAGGCGGCGGCGGCCTACTTCGCCCCCCGTCTGCGCGCGCGGCAAAAGGAGCTCTTCCAGGTGGCGCTGTTGAGCACGAAAAATCATCTGTTGAAGGTCGAGACGATTTCGCTGGGGTCCCTGAACGAGAGCGTCGTCCATCCCCGGGAGGCGTTCGCGCCCGCGGTGAAAGAATCCACCGCCGCCGTGGTTTTTGCCCACAACCACCCGAGCGGAGACCCCGGTCCCAGCGAGGCGGACCGCCGGCTGACCCGGCGGCTGAAAGAGACGGGCGACCTCCTCGGCATCCGCGTTCTGGACCACATCATCGTCGGAGAAGGCGATTATTACAGCTTCGCGGACCATGGGGCCTTGTGAGAGATGAAACCGGGGCGTGTCCGCATGCCGCCGAACGCGAAAGGCCTTGGGTTTGGAATTTGATTCATGACTGAAAAGAATCCTCCCGGACCGGACTTCTGGGTTCATGCCCTCGCCCGCCGGATCGACCTCTTTGAAAACCTCCGGAGTGGAGAGCTGGGAGACCGGTTGAACCGATTGGCCGATTCCGTCGCCCGAGCCATGGCCCGAGACCGAAAGGTCCTGCTCTTTGGAAACGGGGGCAGCGCCGCCGCCGCCCAGCACGCCGCCGGCGAATGGATGGGCCGCTTCCTCACCGAGCGGAACCCCTTGCCCGCCATCGCTTTGACGACCGACTCCTCCATCCTGACGGCCGTTGGCAACGACTACGGCTTTGACCGCATCTTCGAGCGCCAGGTCGAAGCCTTGGCCCGGCCGGGGGACGTGGCCATCGGCATCAGCACGGCCGGCGCCTCCGAAAACGTGATCCGCGGCCTCCGCGCGGCCGGGAAGCGCCGGGCGCATGCGGCGGCCCTGCTGGGCGGGACCGGGGGGAGGGCGAAGCGTGTGGCCGATACGGCCTTGATCGTGCCCAGCGCCGAGATCCCCTTGGTTCAAGAAGCGCATGGATTCCTGCTCCACGTTCTTTGCGAAGAGGTCGACCGCCGCCTCAAGGCGCCCCGGGGCGGGCGGACACGCCGCAAAACGCCCCCGGTCGGGGCTTCGGCGGGGAAAAAGAGAGGGGCGCGTGGCTAGCCGGGGCGCGAGCCGATCCCGCGCGTCCGCGCGTCCGTCCGTCCGCCGGGCCGAGGGGGCCCCCGCGACGCTTGACCCCGGCCGGTTGGGGCCGGTCGTCGTCGTCGGGGACATCCTGTACGACCACTTCGTCTGGGGGGAGGTGGACCGGGTGTCTCCGGAGGCCCCGGTCCAGGTGCTCCGGTGGGAGCGGGAGGCGGAGGCGCCGGGCGGGGCCGCCAACGTCGCCTTGAATCTGGCCTCTTTGGGTTGCCGCGCCCGCTTGATCGGCGTCGTCGGCAAGGACGCGCCGGGAAGGAGGCTGGTCGGACGCCTGGGAAAGAAGGGCGTGGACACGTCGGGCGTCTTGGCCGTCGCCGACCGGCCCACCAGCCAGAAGATGAGGGTCATCGCGCGCGGACAGCACATCCTCCGTATCGACCGGGAGCGGGTCCTTCCCCTCGGGGCGGACGACGAGCGGCGCGTGGCGGCGAGTGTCCGGCGCCTCGGCCGCGGCGCGTCGGGGATCATCTGCTCCGATTATGCCAAGGGGGTGCTGGGCAAGGGCGTGCTGGCGGCGGTCTTCGGCGTTTCGGCCGCGGCGAAGAAGAAACGGTCCGACAAGGGCCGTCCCTTTGTCCTTGTGGACCCGAAAGGGCGGGACTTCACGAGGCACCGGAAGGCGGACATCCTGACGCCGAATGCCCGGGAATTGATCGAGGCGACCCGCGAGACGGCTGAGCGCGTGGGCGACGGCCCCGACCTGGACAGGCGCGCTCGTTGGCTGATGGGGAGAACGGGCGTCCGGGCGCTTCTCGTCACGCGGGGCGCGGAGGGAATGGACCTGTTCGAGGCCGGGGGCGCGAGGCCCCGAAAGACGCATGTCCCCGTGTCGCAGACCCATGAGGTCTACGATGTCACGGGGGCCGGCGACACTGTGGCCGCCGTGATGGGGATGGCCGCGTTCGGCGGGGCTTCCCTGGCGGAAGCTGCGCGCCTGGCGAACGCCGCGGCGGGGATCGTCGTCGGGATGGTCGGGACCGCGGTCGTGGAGCCCGAAGCCCTGGCCCGCGTCATGGGCGGGGGGCTGTCCGCCTCGGGCTTGAAGATCCTCTCGCGCGACGCGCTCAAGAGGCGGTTGGCCGAGGCCCGGGCCCGGGGCGAGCGGGTGGTGTTCACCAACGGATGCTTCGACATGATGCACACCGGCCACCTTCATCTGTTGCAGCGCGCCCGGGCGCGGGGAGACCTGCTCGTCGTGGGGCTGAACGACGATGCCTCCGTCCGGAGGCTCAAGGGGACGGGCCGGCCCCTCATCGACCAGAACGAGCGGGCCGAGATGCTCGCCTCCCTCCGGTTTGTGGATTACGTGTCCATCTTCACCGAGCCGACGCCGCTTCGCCTCATCCGGGCGCTACGGCCCGACGTCCTGGTCAAGGGGGGCGATTACCGGCTGGACGAGGTGGTCGGGCGGGACCTGGTTGAGGGAACCGGGGGCCGCGTCGAGCTGATCCCGTTGCTGCCCGGTTTCTCCACGTCCTCGCGGGTCGAGGCCATCCGGCGGGGGAGGCGTTGATCCGTCCGATGTCCGAACCCTCCGGCAAGCGGCCGCACAAGGCGATGGATTTCTCCGGGGCGAAGACGGCGCCCCTGACGACCCGGCGGAGCAAGGTGCAAAAGGACCTTCTGGCCGATCCGGAAGCGTACTCCCCCCCCGGGCGGTCCCTCGAGGACCTGATCCCGTCGATCTTGAAGGGAAGCGACATCAAGGAGCTGGCCGACGCTTGGGCCGCCGCGGTTTCCGGGGGGCGTTCGGTGATCCTCGGGATGGGCGCCCATCCCGTCAAGGTCGGGCTGAGCCGCCTGATCATCGACCTGATGGGCCGCGGGTTCCTGAACGTCCTCGCCGCCGGCGGGGCGTTGGCCGTTCACGACATCGAAATGGCCATGCAGGGACACACCTCCGAGGAGGTCGCCGAAGGGCTGCCCGAGGGCGCTTTCGGCATGGCCGAGGAGACCGGCCGGGCCTACTGGGACGCCGTCGCGCTGGCCGGCCGGGAAGGGTGCGGATTGGGTCAGGCGGTGGGGCGGCACATCGCGGAGGGGGCGTTTCCCCACCGATCCCTGAGTCTCCTGGCGGACGCGTACGCGCGCGGGATTCCCGCGACCCTCCACGTGGCCGTCGGGGCGGACATCGTTCACATGCACCCCGGCCATGACGGAGCCGCCCTCGGCCGCGCCGCCTTCCGGGACTTCCAGGTTTTCTCCGAAGCGGTCCAAGGGCTGGACGGCGGCGGGGTGTACCTCAATCTGGGCTCGGCCGTGATCATGCCCGAGGTTTTCCTGAAGGCCGTCAACATCGCCCGGAACCTGGAGGGCAAGCCGCACGGAATCGTCACGGCCAACCTGGACATGCTCCAGCACTACCGGCCGAGGGAGAACGTTGTTCAGCGTCCCCCGATTCCGGGTGGACGGGGCTTTCAAATCACCGGGCACCACGAGATCCTCTTTCCGCTTCTCTACACCATGGTGCGGGACCGTCTTTCCTGAGGCGGCCGGCGGAAACAAAGGAGACGGATGATTCAAATCGTGGTATTGGCCAGCGGCAGCAGCGGAAACGCCATCTATCTGGAGTCGCGGGGGGATGCCTTGCTGATCGACGCGGGGATTTCCCGCCTCCAGATCGAGCGGCGAATTTCGGACGTCGGCGGCTCGATGGAAAATGTCCGGGCGCTCCTGGTGAGCCACGAGCACAGCGATCATATTAAAGGCATGTCGGTTTTGATGAAGCGACACCCTTTTCCCGCTTATATGACCGAGGGAACGCTTCGCGCGCTGTCCCGGCAGCCCGGGGATTGGACGCCGGATTCCAGGGTCGAGACGTTTCAGGTCCTTCGGCCTTTCCGGGTCGGCGCCTGGGCCGTCCGGGCGTTTCCGACGCCCCATGACGCGGAAGAGCCGGTGGGTTTCATCCTGGAGGCCGGGGGAATCAGGGTGGGAATCGCGACGGACATGGGGGAGATCCGGCAGGAGGTCGTATCGGAGCTTTCCGGCGTCCACGGGCTGGTGTTGGAGTTCAACCACGACCCGGCCATGCTGGCGAGTGGACCCTATCCGCCCTTTCTGAAGGCGCGAATCGCGGGTCCCGGCGGTCATCTGTCGAACGAGGAGGCGGGCGGGCTCTTGGAGAGCGTCGCTCATCGGGGGTTGGGCGCGGTCATTCTCGCGCATTTGAGCGAAACCAATAATCACCCCGAGCTGGTCCGTCGGACGGCGGCTCAACACTTGAACGGATACGCCACGAAGTTCGAGGTTGCAAGCAGAGACGCACCCAAGGTTTTACGGCTTCGGATGAGATCCCTCGCGGTTTGATTCAACGGGAGTTTCCATGATCCCCCGATATTCCCGGCCCGAAATGGCCGCCCTGTGGTCGGAAGAGACCAAGCTTGCGAACTGGCTGGAGATCGAGTGCCTGGCCTGCGAGGCCATGGAAGGTCTCGGCCAGGTCCCCCCCGGCACGGCCGAAGCCGTCCGCAAGGCCGTTGTCCCGGACCCCGGGCGCGTTGCGGAGATCGAGAAGACCACGCGCCACGACGTCATCGCGTTTCTGACCCACGTGGAGGAGCAGGCGGGCGAGGCGGCCCGCCATCTCCATTTGGGCCTGACATCGAGCGATATCCTGGACACCTGCCTGTCCATGCAGATGGTCGAGGCGGCGCGGATGATCCTTCAGGACCTGGCCGGTCTTAAAGCGGTCCTGCACCGGCGCGCCTGGGAGCTCAAGGACCGGGTCCTGATCGGCAGAACCCACGGGATGCAGGCCGAGCCGACGACCTTTGGCCTCAAGCTGGCCCTTTGGTATGGTGAGTTCGCGAGGAGCGAGGAGCGGGTCGCCCGGGCGATGGAGGGTGTCCGGGTCGGGATGATCTCGGGAGCGGTGGGGACGTACGCGCACCTCTCGCCCGAGGTGGAGGCGTTCGTCTGCGGGCGGCTGGGCCTTCGGCCGGCGCCCGCCTCCTCGCAGATCATCCAACGGGACCGCCATGCCGAGTACCTGTCGGCCCTGGCGCTCACCGCGGCGTCCGTGGCGAAAGTCGCCACCGAGATCCGGAGCCTCTCCCGGTCCGAGGTGGGGGAGGTGTCGGAGGGATTCGGCAAAGGACAGAAGGGCTCCTCGGCCATGCCGCATAAGCGGAACCCGGTTGTCTCGGAGCAGCTCGTCGGCCTCTCGCGTCTGGTGGGCGCGAACGCCGCGGCCGCCCTTCAGAACGTCCCCCTGTGGCATGAGCGGGACATCAGCCATTCCTCGGTGGAGCGGGTCATCCTGCCCGATTCGACGATCCTGGTGGATCACCTGCTGGTGAAGCTGACGGGTTTGCTCGACGGACTCGTGATTCGCGAGGACGCCATGGAGCGGAACCTGGCGATGGGCGGGGGGCTGTTCCATTCCGAGCAGGTCCTGTTGGCGCTGATCCGCTCCGGGCTTTCGCGCCAAGGGGCGTACGAGATCGTTCAGCGTTGCGCCTTTCAGGCGATGGAGGGGGAGGACTTTCAGGCCGTCCTCGCCGAGGACCCCAAGGTCCGTGAGCGCCTGGACGCCGAGACCCTGAAGCGGTGCTTCGAGCTGAAAGACCACGTCGCGAATGTGGACGCGATCTTCGAGCGGGTGTTCAATCCCCCGAACCCGGAATAGAGGAAGAGCCATTGGTGGAAAGACGGGAGAAGCTGTATGAAGGCAAGGCGAAGATTCTGTACGCCACGGACGCCCCGGACAAGGTCATCCAGTATTTCAAGGACGACGCCACCGCCTTCAACGCCGAGAAGCGGGGGACCATCGCCGACAAGGGCGTGATGAACAACACCATCTCGACGCTGGCCTTTCAACACCTGGAGTCGCACGGCGTCCGGACCCATTTCATCGACAAGCTCAGCGACCGGGAAATGCTCGTCCGGCGTCTGGAGATCATCCCGCTCGAGATGGTCGCGCGGAACATCGTCGCCGGCAGCCTGGCCAAGCGCATGGGGCTCGAAGAGGGGGGAGAGCTCCCCCGGCCCATCATCGAGTGGTATTACAAGCGGGACGACCTGGGCGACCCGTTTCTCAACGAGGACCATGTCCTGGTATTCGGCTTGTGCGACGAAGAGACACTGCGCCGGATCCGGCAAGCCACCGCGCAAATCAATGATCTCTTGAGGGCGTTCTTCTTCGCGCGGGACATCCTGCTGGCGGACTTCAAGGTCGAGTTCGGGCGGGACGCAGGCGGAGAGATTTTCCTGGCCGATGAGATCACCCCGGACGGCTGCCGTCTCTGGGACGCCAAGACGCGCGAGAAGCTGGACAAGGACCGATTTCGCAGAGACCTCGGCGGCGTCGAGGAGGCCTACCGGGAGGTCCTGAGCCGCGTCCGGGGCGTCGCCGCCTCGGGCCCGGTTCCGCCCGGGCCGGAGGGAGAGGATTGATGCCCAAGGCGCGGGTCTACGTCACGTACAAACCAGGCGTCCTGGAGCCCCAGGGCCTCGCGGTCCGGGGCGTTCTGGCCTCCCTGGGGTTCGACGAGGTGACGGAGGTCCGCGTGGGAAAGTTCATCGAAGTGGCGCTGGATCATCCTTCGGGGAAAGACCTCGATGACCGCCTCCGCGCCATGTCCGAGCAGGTCCTGGCCAACCCCGTCATCGAGGATTTCCGGGTCGAGTGGTCGGAAGACGGTTAGGGCGGATTTCTAAAGAGAAGCGGCGAAGAATCTGCACAGGCTGAGCCGCCTCCGACAGCAAAGAGAACGGGTTGTGAGGACTTCGGCTTCGCTCCCCCCCCATTTAGAGGCATCGCTTTCCC
>JASLXW010000141.1:0-1917 GCA_030740135.1 Nitrospinota bacterium | reverse complement strand
TTTCCCCGTGAAGTTCGGCGTCGTCACGTTTCCCGGTTCCAACTGCGACCACGACTGTTATCACGCCCTCAAGCGCGTCCTGGATCAGGAGACCCGGTTTCTTTGGCACAAGGCGCCGGACTTCGACGGCCTGGATTGCGTGATCCTGCCCGGCGGGTTCTCCTACGGCGACTACCTGCGCACGGGCGCCCTGGCGCGGTTCTCGCCGGTCATGCGGGCGGTCGAGGAATTCGCCCGCGGGGGCGGACTCGTCCTCGGCATCTGCAACGGCTTTCAGATCCTCCTCGAGGCCGGCCTGCTGCCCGGCGCCATGCTGCGGAACCGATCTCTCCGGTTTATCTGCCGCGACGTTCACGTCCGCGTCGAGAGCGGGGCGACCCCGTTCACCCGGAATCTGAAGGACCGGACCCTCCGGATTCCCATCGCCCACATGGAAGGAAGCTATTTCACCGACCCCGAGACGTTGAGCCGGCTGGAGGCCGAGGACCGGATTGTCTTTCGATACGCCGGCCCGGACGGGCGCGTGACGGAAGAAGCCAATCCCAATGGCGCCCTCTTCAACGTCGCCGGAATCTGCAACGAGGGCCGGAACGTCCTGGGGATGATGCCTCACCCCGAGCGGGCCTGCGAGGATTCCATTGGCGGCGCGGACGGACGGCTGCTCCTCGAATCGCTCATCCAGGGGTTCGCCTCGAAGTCATGACGGATCGCTTCCCCGCCCCCCCCGGCCCGGCCGGGCGCCCGGCCGATCCCCAGGTCACGCCGGGGCTCGTCGCCGAGCACGGCCTGACGGCGGCCGAGTTCGCCCACGCCCTGGAAGTCCTCGGCAGGGGGCTGACCTTTACTGAGCTGGGAATCCTCTCCGCCCTGTGGAGCGAGCACTGCTCCTATAAGTCCTCCAAGCCGCACCTCAAGAAGTTCCCCACCGAGGGCGCGCGCGTCCTCCAGGGCCCGGGGGAGAACGCCGGCGTCGTGGACATCGGCGGCGGACTTGCGGCGGTCTTCAAAATGGAGAGCCACAATCACCCCTCCTACATCGAGCCGTATCAGGGGGCGGCGACGGGGGTGGGGGGGATCCTGCGGGACATCTTCGCGATGGGCGCGCGGCCCGCGGCCCTGCTCAATTCCCTGCGGTTCGGACCGCTATCGGACTCCAAGAACCGGCGCCTTCTCCGGGAGGTCGTCGCGGGGATCGGCGGCTACGGGAACAGCGTCGGCGTGCCCACGGTCGGCGGCGAGGTGGCGGTCGATTCCTCCTATTCGGGGAACTGCTTGGTGAACGTGTTTTGCCTGGGGGTCGTCCGGGCGGACCGGATCTTCCGGGGGGTCGCCGGCGGGGCGGGGAACCCCGTCATCTACGTGGGCGCCCGGACGGGCCGGGACGGGATCCACGGGGCCGCGATGGCGTCGGAGTCGTTCGGCGATGAGGCGGCGGCAAAGCGCCCCGCCGTCCAGGTGGGCGATCCTTTCCTCGGAAAGCTCCTCCTCGAGGCCTGCCTCGAATTGATGGAGACGGACGCCATCGTCGCGATTCAGGACATGGGCGCGGCCGGGCTCACCAGCACGTCGGCCGAGATGGCCGCCCGGGGGGGGGTGGGCGTGCGCGTCGACGCCTCCCGCGTGCCGAGGCGGGAGTCCGGGATGACGCCCTACGAGGTGATGCTCTCGGAGTCCCAGGAGCGGATGCTCATGGTCCTCAGGCCCGAAGGGCTCCGGACGGCCGCGGAGATATTCGAGAAATGGGATTTGGCCTTCGCCGCCGTCGGCGAGATCACGGCCGAAAACCGCCTCCGGGTCTTCGACGGGGAGGTTTGCGTGGCCGACCTGCCCGTCCCCCTCCTGGTGGACGAGGTCCCTCGGCCGCCGAGACCCCTTTTTCCGCCGCGTAAGCCGAAGCACCCGCCCGTGGAGGCGCGC
>JASLXW010000140.1 GCA_030740135.1 Nitrospinota bacterium | reverse complement strand
GCCATCCAAATATTCGATATACCCATAGGAGAACCGGTCCACGGATGTGATCAGATATTTGACGTTCAACATGTCAATAATCTTCGATCGGGCAATCAAACTGCTCAGGATTGACCTCCCGCCCATCAGGGGGGTCCCCTCCCCGTGCCGGTTTTGCACGCTGTTGTAGAGATGCATCTGGCGCGCGGGCGCCAATGCCTCATAACCCCCGATTTCCTCCACGCCGAAGGGAATCAGCAGATTCGGCTCCGGCTCGATCGATAAATAGGTCAGGCCTCCACGCGCGGCATTTAAGGCGGCGACGCGGTGCGGGGCCTTTTCACGCGGGTCGGACAAGAACTTCAAGGCGGGGGTCAGGGGATAGAACGACGCCTTCGGACCCGGTCGATAGAGGAGTCCTTGTGTATAGAGGAGCTCGAAGATGATGAAAACAAGCAGAATGATCGGAATCCGACGGGCTGATAGCCGGCGTCGCTGAACGGCGAGATGAACGATCCCGAGAAGGCCGAAAAATAAGGCTGCAAATCTCAATTGATAATAAAGAAATATCTTCTCCCAGGAAAAAAGAAAAGAGACGATAAACAAAGTGAAAAACCCGCTACCGCCGGCCCAAAGCGTCCATTTCCAGTCGGCAAGGGCTGAGCCTCGCTCAATATCTTCAGACAACCGATGCGCGGAAAATGCCGCCGCGATGGCCAAAGCCGGCACGAGCAAGGAATCGGCCCTTGTTCGAATTAAAAGGCTTTTGAGCACACCGAGGCTCCAATGCTCGCCCACGAGTGATTTCATGACGATAAGCGCGGCGCCGCCAAAGACGACCGCCATAAGACCGCACAGGGCGAGAAGCCCAAAAAATCTCAGGCTTCGGTCGCCGCGGCGGTTTTTGAATCCGAAGATTGCGAGCAAGAGAGAAAGGGCGCTCACATGCACAGCGAGGTAGGGCCTCAACGTAAATCGGCCGGCCGGGTCAGCCGGCAAGCCCAGACTCAAAAGGCTGTGAAGGATCTGTCGCCCCACGCCTCCCGCCGATACGGCTGTCTCGCCGAAATATTGGCGTGTTACGTCCGAGGATTGGATTCGATCCGATAAGCCCAGCCATTGGAGAAAAGGAAGAATCTTAACGGCCGCCAGGCCCACAAAGAAAATCCCCGCGGCTAACAGATAGAGGAGATGCCGGACCCGGGCGCTTTTTTCATCGTGAAGCCGCAGGATCCGATGAATTCCATACAATCCCGTGATCAAGATAAAGATCGGAGAGGCATACTCCCGCCCTCCGAAAAACATGAGAGCCCAGACCGCGCTGCACAGAGCGTAATAAGCGCAGCCGGACCGTTTCACCGCCTTCTCAAGGGCCCATAGGCTGAGGGGGAAAAGGATAAAATCCTCCAAATGGGGATAAAAAATCGAATAATACAAAAAATAGCCTGAAAACATGTAAACCACCGAGCCAATGAGCGCGGGGGCGGGAAATACACGCGATGCCAGAAACAGATACATCAAGAATCCCGCCAGAAAGCAGGAAAGGACGGTTTGGAGATTCAGTGCGGCCGGAAAAGACAGGAACGCGTAGAGCAGATTGGAAAGCTTGATGACTCCCTTCACACCCGTGGCGAAAAATGGAACGCCCGTAAATTCCAGGGGATTCCAAAGCGGAAATCTCCAGTGCTTGAAGAGGGATTCGACGAGGTAAAATTGATGCGGCAGATACTGGCGAACGGAATCTTCGGCGAGGATGTCCGGAAACGTGGACGAGCCAAAGAACGCCTTCCATGGATAGTAAAAATTAAGGGCCGCCGCGTCGAACCAAACCTGGTCTTTAAAGATGATCTCGCGAAAGAAGATGATCGTTAAGCAAAGGAGCAGAAAAGGAGGCGCCAATTTCCGCAGCCGGGATGATTTTTCGGATGGGTTCTGTTTTGATGGCATCAGGGGATTAATCCGAATTTCCCACAAAGGTAAACGCCCGAACAAAATGAGTGAAGTGAAGCGATTGTCTCCCAAAGACTTGCCCAACGCGTCGGGTGTTGACCAAGCCACAACATTCTGTTCCTGGCGGGCGTGTGACGGGCCGGGACCCCCTGCCCCCGATAGATTCTTTCGGGGGGCAGGCTTGGACCGGCCCTACGACGGAGAACGCGGTGTGCCCGTAGGGGCCGGTTCCCGGGACCGCATGTCCATCGTTACGCCAATCGCCGTTAACGCCCAGAAGATGAGGACAATCTTGGAGTACGCGAAGAGCTCGTCCGTAAACGCCTGAACGATAAACCCCACCAGCGCCGCCGCCAGGGCCAGGCGGAGGGAGCGCTGATACGCGGGCGCGAAAATATCCGGCTGCCCGGAAACCGGCTGCTCCCCCGGCGGAGGGGAGCGCAGGGAATACCAACACGTCGCCATCACCCAGCCGATGAGACCGAGAAACGTCAGGAGACTTGCGAGGCCCCCTTCGATGATCAGGCGCAAAAACCAGTTGTGAGAGGAAACGCTTCGCGGAAAATCCCGCCATTCGGCCAGGGTCCCGACGAGCCGCTCCCGCCCGTACACCAACTCATAATCCGGAAAAATCCGGGTGAATGAGCCCAATCCGTGGCCGAAGAAGGGACGCTCTACGAAGACATGCCGCGAGACGCGCAGGATGTGCGTCCTCGTCAACGCGGAGCGGTCCAGACCGACCGGGTCTCTCGCCTGGACCACCCACAGGATCGCCACCACCCCCACCGCCGCCGCGAACGGACCGATGATCCGCCAGGAGCGTCTCCCGGTCCACCAGCAGCCGATCAAGGCAGCCACGGCCAATCCCATCACCCCGCCGATGCTCTTGGCGACGAACACGGAGCTGCACTGCACCACCAACATAGCGACGAAGAACCACCGCCAACGGCCGCGGGCCTCCCACACGGCCCAAGCCGTGAATGGGATGGAGAGAATCTGAAACGCCGAAAAGAAATTCGGATGCCCGATGGTCGATCCGAATTCCGTGGCCCATTTGCCCGTATCCGGATAGGTCAGGGAGAGGACGTCCCTGCCGAGAAGGATGTGGCTGACGCGCTCGGCCATCCCCAACAGCGCGACGGCCCAGCCCGACGCCACGACCACTTGAATCGCCGATCGCATCGCTCTCCGGTCTCTGAGCACGTCCAGGCAGACCACGAAGAAGAGGATGTAGGTGAGCTGCTCGGTCAGATACCAGAGCTGATCGCCCAGTCGATTTCGGGTGATGACGACGGTCACGCCTTGGACCACCAGCCAGGTCCACCACAGGGAGAGAATGGGGTCCCGGGGGAATGTCCACCGCCGCAGGGAAATCCGCCTCAGGGCCCATCCCCCGATGAGGACCACCACCATCAATTTGTCGAAGGACAGCGTTTTCTCCGCCAGCCCCAGCTCGAAATGGACGTTGACGAGCGGCAGGGAGAACAGCGCCAATGGGAGCGCCGCCTCAGGCCGCCACAAGATGAACCCCAGACACAAGCCCACCGGCAGCGTGAACAGGAAAGCCGGCGTGAAGGGCAGGTTGAAGAGCCGAGGCGACCAGAGGGCGACGGCGAGGGCCATGCCTAGGGTGAGGAGAAGCGGACCCCGGGGGGTCGCCCCCCGGATGGGGCGGGGGGGCTCGCCGTTCATCAGGGACGCGGACATCTAGGGATTCTTCACCAGGGAACGGGGCTGAAGGATCCCCGAGAGCCTCTGAAAGGGCACGCCGGCCTCTTTGCAGAATCGGAGGATGTCGTCGAGAAGATCCGGCTCCGCGGAAGGGATGGCGACCAGGACCTCATCGATCCGGCGGCGCCGGACCTCGCGGACGATGATCTCGCGCGGACCCAGGATCGGAACGCCGGCGATCTCCCGGCCAACCTTGTCCGGGTCGTCATCGAGAAATCCGACCGGCAGGTAATCCAGCCCCGGGTTGTTCCTCAGCTCCCGCAGGAGCATTTCCCCGGCGTCTCCGGCCCCCATGATGAGGACCCGTTTTCCGCCCGGCCGGATCCGGGAGAAGTACTCCCGCAGGCCCCGGAAAAGGAGCCGGATCCCCGCCACCAGGACCAGCAGCAACCCCCAGTCGATGATGAACACCGCGCGGGAATGCCCTTGAAAACGGCTCAGATAGATAAAGACAATGATGCTGACGATCGACCCCAGACTGACGGCCTTGGCGATGGCGGCGAGGTCCTCCACGCTGACGTACCGCCAAACGTTCCGGTAAATCCCGAAGTAAAAGAAGGCCCCCAACTTGATCGCGATCACCACGGGAAGGGATTCGACAAACAGGTCCATGTACCAGTCCGCGGCGATCCCCTCGAAGCGGAGACGGTACGCCAGGAAATAGGCGACGCAGATCAGACAGAAGTCGATCAGGACTTCCAGGAATTGCCGCTTAAACAAGAGCAGGGTGTTCAAGAGCACCGGGCCGGACGCGCTCCCGGCGGCGGGCCGGTCCCTGCCGTTTCCGGCATCGGGCGCCGACTCTCCGGGATCGACCTTCACCTCGCTCAGGAACCGGCCGATCACGACGATGAGAATCGCCGTCAGGACGGTCAGGATGATCACCAGCGAGAGATCGACCCGGGCGTAGAAGAAAGTCACCAGGCCGAAGACGATGCTGAAGGCGTAGACGAGGAGGACCGCCTTGCGCTCGCTGAGGCCCAGGGTCACCAGCCGGTGCGAGGTGTGGTCCCGCCCCCCCTGGGAAATGGCCTGTCCGCGTAGCCGTCGCAGAAGCGCCACGAAGGCCGTGTCGAAGATGGGAACGCCCAACACCATGATTGGGACGATCAGGGTGGCGACCAGGTTGGAGACGTGGTTGGCCGTCCCGATGATGGCGAGCACAGAAATGAGGTATCCGATGAACATGCTGCCGGAATCGCCCATGAAGATGCGCGCGGGATTGAAGTTGTAAAACAGGAACCCAAGCGCCCCGCCGGCCAGGGCCAGACAGACCAGCGCGATGAAGACCTCGCCGCTCAAGACGGAATAAGCGAACAGCGTCCCGGAGGCAATGACCGCGATTCCTGCGGAAAGCCCGTCCATGTTGTCGATGAGATTGAAGGCGTTCGTGATCCCGACGATCCAGAAGATGGTGAGCGGGATCGAGATGGCCTTTGGGATGAATTCGAAATAGATCCCCGAGTAAACGGCCGTGCAGGCGCCGATGATCTGGGCCAGCAGCTTCGCGTAGGGCGGGGCCTTGCGGATATCATCGATCAATCCCACCACGAACATGAAGCTGCCGCCCACCAGGATGCCCAGCAGGCTCTTGTCGTTTTCAATCGGGACAAAATACAGAAACGCCCCCATCACGGAGACGAAGATGGCGACTCCCCCGAAGAGCGCGGTCGTTCGGCGGGACCAACGGTCGGGGTGCGGGTGGGACACCCACCCGTAACGGTTGGACACCCACCGCACGACGGGGGTCGCAATCAAAGCGAGAATCAAGGCCGCCAGGAACGGCTGGAGGTAAACCCACATCGGAAACGGTTGTTCCTCTACCGACGTTCGGTCCGAAAGGAAGGACATCCGGGCGGACGCCCCTCGGACTTCATCTCATGAGACCGGGTTTCATTATGAGATGGAGCCGGGCGCCCGCGTCAGGCCGCCACGGACTCCAGACGGGGCTTTCCCCGGCCCTCCAACACGTGCCGGTGCCAGAGCTCCAGCACCAGCAGGTTCCAGATGAGAAAGGCGTGATCCGCCCGCCCCTGCGCGTGATCGTCCATCATGGAGGTTACGGCGTCCTCCCGGAAGTAACCCCTTCGAAGGGCCGAGGGGTCCAGGAGAATCTCTCGGGCGTACTCGCGCAGCTCGCCGCGGAACCACCGGGCCAGGGGAACGCCGAACCCCATCTTGCCGCGGCCCAGGATACGTTCCGGAACGATTCCGGCGAACGCCCGCTTCAGGATGTACTTCGTCTTCCCGCGGCGGATCTTCATCCGGGTCGGGATTGAAGCCGCCATCTCGACGAACTTGTGGTCCAGGAAAGGGGACCGGGCCTCCAGGCTGTGGGCCATGGTCATGATGTCCATCTTGACCAGCAGATCGCCGGGCAAATAGCTTTCCAGATCGAGCGCCATCACGCGCTCGACCGGGTCGTGTATCCCCAAGCCGTCCCGCATCCGCAGGAAGGTCTCGAGGAGCGGATGCTCCGGCGCGCCGTTGAGCGAATCCCGCAATCCGTCGGACAGCAGGTGGTGACGCATATCCTTTTGAAGAACGGACACCCAGCGGAAGTAGCGGTCCTGCGGCGTCATGAGCAGGGTGTCGGAGAACCGCCGGAGCCGGCGGCGGATTCCCTTTTCGTGCAAGGGGTTGCCGAGCACGCCCCGGAGCGTCGCGCGCATCCCTCGCCGCAGGGCCGCCGGAAGCCGGTCGAGGCGGACGCCGAGTCCCGTGGCGACGTAGCGCTCATACCCCCCGAAGGTCTCATCCCCCGCGTCGCCGTTGAGGGCCACCGTCACGTGCCGCCGGGTCATCTCCGCCAGATAGAACGTCGGCAGGGCCGAGGAGTCCCCGAAGGGCTCCCCGAAGTGCCAGACCAGACGTGGCAGGATCTCCACGGCGTTGGGCTTCACGATGAATTCATTGTGATCCGTCCCGAACTTTTCGGCGACGCCCCGGGCGAATTCCAGCTCGTTGAAGATTTTCACGTCGAAGCCGATGGAGAAGGTCTTGACGGGCGCATCCATCAGGCCGGCCATGGCGGCGACCACCACGCTGGAGTCGATCCCGCCGCTGAGCAAAGCCCCCAACGGGACATCGCTCACCAGGCGGAGCCGGGTGCATTCCTCGACCCGCTCGCGGATGCCCTCGATGTACTCCCCCTCGGTGGCGAGCCACTTGGACTCCCGATCCACCGACCAGTACCGCGCGATGCGGCTCCTCCCCTTCTCCCGGACCAGCAGGTGGGCCGGGGGAAGCTTGCGGACCCCGCGGAAGATCGACGCCGGCGCGGGGATGTAGGAGACCGTGAGAAAATCCACCAGGGCGCCGGGGTCCAGCTCCCGGTCCAGGGCGGGGTCTTCCAGCAGGGCGCTCAGCTCGGAGCCGAAGCGGAAGACGCCGCCCGATTCCGTGTAAAACAGGGGCTTTTGGCCGAGGCGATCCCTCGCGAGGACCAGACGCTGATTGGGCTCATCCCAGATCGCGACGGCGAACATCCCCCGCAGATGGTCCACGAACGACTCGCCGTGCTCCTCGTATAGATGAACGATGACCTCGGTGTCGGTGCGGGAGCGAAAGCGGTGTCCCTTGGCTTCCAGGGCCGGGCGCAACTCGTGGAAGTTGTAGACCTCGCCGTTCAGCAGGACCCAGATCGTCCCGTCCTCGTTGGACATGGGTTGCGCGCCGGCCTCGCTGAGATCGATGATGCTGAGCCGCCTGTGTCCCAACCCGATGGACCGGTCCCGATAATGCCGGACGAGGACCCCCTCGCCGTCCGGCCCGCGGTGGACCATCCGCCCGCTCATGGCCCGCAGAAGGGGCTCGGTGACCGCCGCTTCCGCGCCCTCGCCCTCAACCAGTTTTCCGCAAATCCCGCACATCTCGGCCGGACCTTTCCATTCAGCGTCAAGGCGCACAAATTCAGTCTATTACACTACTCCACTTCACCCCGGGGAGACAAGAGATCAGAAAGTGGATGGAAGTGCATGATTCAAAAGTGGTGGGAAATCCGGGGCGCCCGGCCTGCGAACGGGGGATGTCCCACGGAATCTCTTCGGCCGCCTCAGACCCGCGCCGCGACCTCGAGGGCCCGCAGGCGGTCTTCGGCCGCGCCCTGGAGCGCGAGGACCCCGCAATCGAGACCGGCGTCGCCGAACTCGCCCAGGCGCTCCGCGAACTCCGCCTCATCCCCCGCGACCGAGTGGGCCCGGACCACCTCGTCGTCTATCATCGCCTCGGCCCGGTCCCAATCCGCCCGGGACACCGCGTCGGCAAGGGTCTGCCCGTCCAGGGAGGTTCCGGCCAGCTCGCGGTTCCGGTCATGGTGTTCGCCCCGAAGGATGAACGCCAAGGCCCGGCGGACGGCCGCATAGGCCACATTCCGGTCCGATGACAGCGACGCCACGATGACCGACGCGACGGCCCGTCTTTCCGGATTTTTTCCGGCCTTCCCGCCGTCCCCCCCTCCCTCCCCTTCCCCGGTCACGACACCCTTTCCCCACTTGATGTAAGCCGGAGAGCAGCCGCCGGAAAACAGCGCGCCGTCGGCGTGTCTTCCGGCCAGCCGCAGCATGTTCGGCCCGACGGCCGCCAGGTGCAGGGGGACCGGAGAGGCCGGGGGGGGGGGGAAGTCGAGCCGCCGGTCCTCCATCCGGAAGACCTCTCCCTCGTGCGCAAGGGATTCTCCCGCCAACGCCTTCCGGACGATGGACAGGGCCTCCTTCAGGGTCTGGAGGGGCCGCGCCGGCTCGACGCCGATGGCCCGCAAGTCGTCCGGCTGTCCCGTCCCCAGGACAACGCGGACGCGGCCGGGAGCAAACTCCGCCAGGGTCGCGACGGACATGGCAATCATTGCCGGGTTCCGGACGTAGGGACTCACCGCCGTCGGGACGACGGCGATTTTCCGGGTTTCTCCGAGAAAGGCCATGGCCGGTCCGAAGGCGTCCCGGAAAGGAATGTGCTCGGCGACCCAGACGGAATCGAGGCCGAGATCATCGGCCCGGCGGACGAAATCAATGATTCCCGGCAGCGGGGAGAAGCCGTCGTACATCACGCCGATGCGCATGGGATGTCCTCCCTTCGGGGTCTCCGGGCGCTTGGGGAGAAGCGCGTCACTTGCCGATGGTGATCGACGGGGCGGCCGCGGCGGATGCGTCCGTTATCCGGGTCCGGCCCCCGGCGCTTGATCCGTCAGTGCGCCTGATCCGCCGCCGGCTCGTGGTCCTCGCTCGTTTCGGCCATGCGGCGGAACTCATTTTCATATCCGGGAGGGGAGAAGCACCAGG
>JASLXW010000013.1 GCA_030740135.1 Nitrospinota bacterium | reverse complement strand
ACTACCTGACGCCCGCCCAGGACCTGGAAACATTCAAAAAAACGGCCCCCGTGTCTCATATGTCTTGAACCCATACACGCGTTGACACCCTCCCAGGCTCGGTGATAGCGTATTGAGAAGCGGCCTCGGTTGATTTTCCGCCAACTTGATCCTGCCAATAGGAAACCGTATGGATGGGAAGGTACCTGGGATTTCTGGCTGAGCCGGTTGCTTCCCTCGTCCACATCAATTGCACGGTTCCGGACGAACACCCCTCGGCGGCCATCCTCGGGACGGAACGGAGTGGGTCGGGGGTGGTTGTCGAAACCGGCGGGTATGTCCTGACCGTGGGCTACGTGGTCATGGGGGCGGGGGATCTGAACGTCGTTTCCTCGAAGGGCGAGGGCTTTGAGGGCCGGATCGTCCGCATGGACCACGACAGCGGGCTTGCAATGATTCAGGCCCCGGGGCTGAATGGCCCCGCCGCCCAGGCCGGGCCTTCGGCGGAAATGGAAACCGGCGATCCGATTGTTCTCTTGGCCAGCAACGGGGAGGGGGAGATCCGAGGCAGCTCGGGCTTCATTACGGACGTGGGGCCGTTCGACGCGCACTGGGAATACATGCTGGACCGGGCCATCAAGAGCACGGCCATGAATCCGGGTCTCGGGGGCGGGGCGCTCATATCGATGGACGGGAAGGTCTGCGGCACTGTCTCGCTCAACCTCCACCTGATTGGGACCTGTTCCCTCAGCATCCCCATCGACCTCTATCTCGCCCAACGCGGCAAGTTCCTCGGTCATCGGGAGGGAGAGGAGAAACCGCACCGCCCCTGGCTCGGCCTGTTTCTGCAGCCCGTGGAAAAGGGCGTCCTGGTGGCGGGCGTGGTCCCGGGAGGACCGGCTGAGGAATCAGAAATTCAAACCGGCGACATCGTCCTGTATCTCAATGGCGAAGAAGTGGTTTCCCGCCGCGCTTTCTATCAGAGGCTCTGGGAAGGAGCGGCGGGCGATGAAATCACCTTGACGCTCTACCGGGAGAAGAGCTTCCGGACCGTTCAGGTGACCAGCAAGAGCCGGGCCGAATTTTACCAGTGAGCCCGGAAGGGGGACGCGCCGCCGGAACGGAGTCAGGCCAACCGCCGGGGACTCAAAAGGGGACCGGCCGGACGGAGACCTTCGGGACGAACCGGTTGGTGAAAAAGCTCTCCACCGCGAATTCCTTGGTGAGTTGTCGGCCCCGAATCAGCAGGGACTGAAGCATCCCCACCCGGACCCCTTCATAGAACCCCAGGCCGGGGTTCTTCAACCCCCGCGCCGACCAACTCTTCACGAACACCCTCCACTCGGCTTTTGCGCCCTCGGGCGGATAATCGGGAAAACTCCGCCCAAAGAGCTTGAGGGCTTCCGCCGGGCGCGACATGGCTTCCGCCTGTCCGCGAACGGTGGCTTCCACCATTCGCCGGACGATGTTCTCCTGTTCTTCGATGAGCCGGACAGGGGCCAAGAGACTGAGCCCATAGACCTCCATCCCCTGGTCCGTGTACAAAAGGGAAGTGACGGTTTTCTTGAGGCGTCCGGCCGCCCGGTCATAACGCCATCGGGACACCTCCGATGTGACGATGGCGGCGGCCTTGCCCGCGAGCAGGGCTCGGATTTCAGATCGGGGTCCGATATTCGTCCATCGCACCTGAGCCAGGCGCAGGCCGGCGCGCTCGGCGAAAGAAGGGAACAGAATGCGGGAGAAAGAAGAAACCGAACCCGCGAGCCTTTTGCCCGACAGGTCGGCCGGCGACCGGATTCCGGAGCTTTCCAGGGCGATCAGACTTCCCGGATATCGCTCCATGAGGAGGGCCAAACCGGCAAGGTCCAGGCCTTCCGCCCTGGACTCGACGACGGCGGCCATTTCCGCCACGCCGAACGCCATTTGCCGTTTGTGGAGCGTCCGGACCGTATGGCCCGACCCCATTCCCCTTTCAATGGTGACAAGCAGACCCGCTCGCGTATAGAAGCCCTTGCGCTGGGTGTAGATGATGCCGGTGTGCAGGCCGTTGGGGGGGCTGTTGAGGACAAGGGTGACGTTTTGGGCGGCATGGTCGCCGCCGGAAGTCAGGCCAGCTCCGGAGAAGAGCAACCAGAGGAAACAGCCCAGGGCGAGAACCCCCGGGCCGGACATCAGATTCGGACCAGACCGATCCGTGCTTGAATTTCTTTGACGTATTCGATGAATTTCGGATCGAGCCTCATTTCCGCCGTTCGGGGACGGGGCAAATCGATGGGGATGATCTTGTCGACCTTGCCCGGACGGGGTGTCATGACGATCACCCGATCGGCCAGGAAGACCGCTTCGCCGATGCTGTGGGTGATCAACAAACAGGTCTTCTTGTTCTCTGTCCAGATTCGCAGAAGCTCCAGGTTCATGGCCTCGCGCGTCAGGGCGTCCAGGGCGCCGAAGGGCTCGTCCATCAGAAGGAGGGGCGGATTATGGATGAGCGCGCGGCTGATGGACACGCGCTGCTGCATTCCGCCGGAGAGCTCCCTCGGGAATTTGGTTTCGAAACCGATCAAGCCCGTGAGCTTGAGCAGCTCCATGGCGCGCTGCCTGTACTCCTCTTCATCCAGGCCGAGAATCTCCACCGGCAGCATGACGTTGTCGATGACGTTCCGCCATTTGGGGAGGACGGGGGCCTGAAAGACCATTCCGACGTCGGAGAGGGGACCCGTGACTTCATGGCCGTTGACCATCATGGATCCCGATGTCTTCGCAAGCAGCCCGGAGATGATTTTCAGGATCGTCGTTTTGCCGCAGCCGCTCTGCCCGACGACGGTGATGAATTCTTCGTCAAACACATCCAGGCTGACGTTCTCGAGCGCGTTGACGTCTCCGTTCTTGGTGACGTAAATCTTGTTCAGATCCCGGATTTCGATAACGTTTTTGCGGCTCAATGGACACCTCCGGCCAACAGGGCATTCTCCCTCTCGACGAGGGTAATCGGACAGCCTGATTGGAGAGAGCGCCTTACCCCTCCACTGAACCCTATCATTTAATCCGGACGGTATCACTGCCTTGAGGGCCTGTCAAGGAATAAGTTGGCCTGGATTTCTTTTTCACGGGCCGGGTCGTTTCGGCTGTCTTGACACCCCTGCGGGCTTCTGCTAGAAAGCCGACAGTTCTCGTCAGTCGGACTTGCCTGGCCGCGTTGTTGCGCTTTACGAGGGGCCGGGCTCTTTTTGTTTTGGGCCCCCGCCCGGTCGGGGACGGCCGCGGGTGCGAGCGTGCGTCATTCGGGACGGATGGATGAAGGAGAAGGGAAAATGTCGAAGCTGAAAGTCCTGTACGAAGAGGATTGCGACCTCAATCTGTTAAAGGACAAGACGGTGGCCGTCATCGGTTATGGGAGCCAGGGACACGCCCATGCCCTGAATCTCGCCGACAGCGGGGTTCAGGTCGTGGTCGGCCTGCGCGAAGACTCGAAATCCCGGGACAAGGCGAAGGACGACGGCCTGGAGGTGATGACCTCCGCCGAGGCGGCCCGGGCCGGTGACTTGGTAGTCGTCCTGACACAGGAGCATGTTCAGAAAGATCTATGGGAAAACGACTTGGCGCCGAACATGAAAGCGGGCGACGCCCTGGTGGTCGCGCACGGTTTCAACATCCTCTACGGCCAGATCATCCCCCCGCCCGAAATCGATGTCATCATGATGGCCCCCAAATGCCCCGGTCACATCTTCCGGCGGATGTTCACGCAGGGAAGGGGCGTTCCCGGGCTGCTCGCCGTGGAGCAGGACGCCACCGGCAACGCCCGCGCGCTTTGCCTAGCCTATGGCAAGGGAGTGGGCTGCGCCCGCGCTGGGATCATCGAGACCACGTTCAAGGACGAGACCGAGAGCGACCTGTTCGGCGAGCAGGCCATCCTGTGCGGCGGCGTGACGGCGTTGATTCACGCCTCGTTCGATACGCTGATCGAGGGGGGGTATGAGCCGGAGATCGCCTACTTCGAGTGTCTCAATGAGCTCAAGCTGATCGTGGACCTCATCTTCGAGGGCGGCATTCAGCTCATGCGCTATTCGGTGTCGGACACCGCCCAATACGGCGACCTGACGCGCGGCCCCCGGGTCATCGACGGGCACGTCCGCAAGAGCATGAGAAAGATTCTCCGGGAGATCCAGTCGGGCGAATTCGCCCGGGAATGGATCCTCGAAAACCAGTCGGGAAGGCCGGTTTTCAACCGCCGAAACGCCGAGGACAACGCCCTGTTGATCGAGGAAGTCGGCGAACAACTGCGCTCGATGATGAGCTGGACCAAGGAATTGAAGGGCTGAGCGTTTGCACGGGGCCGCGCGACGAGTATTGACACCCATTTGGGCGGGGAATAACTTCTCCTAAGGAGAAGGACGTCGCCCAGCCTGGACCGCCGCGAATAGACGGTTTGGCGGCAAAAATCGCGGAAAAGGGAGTCTCTTGCCGGAGATTTCGGGGAATCGGCGGGGCTGATTCCGGGTTTCAATCCGGCAGAAGGTTCGGTTGAGACAGCCCTCTGTTCACCGGAGGGGTTCCGGGGCTGTGTCGAGGTGGCTGAGGACCTAACGGAGACAATCGCGTGAATCGGAAGAAACTTCAATTCGTCGTCGGCGGGGTGGTCATCTTCGGGTCGATCCTCTACCTCTCCATCACCGGAATGTCCCGGGGGATGAGTTACTTCTACGAGGTGAACGAGATTGAGGCGCGCGCGGAAGAATTGTATGGGAAGGGGCTTCGCGTCTCTGGAAAAGTGAAGCCGGGCACGATCCGAAAATCCGTCGACCACCGCGTCTATGACTTCAAGGTGACCGATGGGAAGGCCACGTTGCCCGTTCACTTCAAGGGCATCGTCCCCGATTTGTTCAGAGACGGGGCCGACGTGATCGTCGAGGGCAAGTTCAGACGGGACGGCGTGCTTGTGGCCAGCAAGGTGATGACCGCCTGTCCGTCCAAGTATGAAGCCGAGGGCGGCGCGAAAAAGGCGGTCAAGTCCAGCTTGTACTGACACCCCATCCTTCACCCGGGCGGGGCGGGCATTCCGCCCGCCTTCCTGGAACCGGGTTTTTCTCCTATGGGTGACATCGGCTACTTTGCCGTCTGGCTGGGAGGGGCCTTGGCCGGATATTCCATGGCCGCCTCTCTTTGGGGAGGTCTGCGTAAGCGGCCCCTGTGGGTGGAGAGCGCGAAGAACGGCGTGTTCGCGCTCGCCGTCGTTACGACCATCGCCGTCCTCGCCCTGGAGGTCGGCCTCCTCACGGATGATTTCAGCCTCAACGCAGTCGCCGCCACCAGCAGCCGAAGCCTCCCGATCTTCTACAAAGTGACCTCTTTTTGGGGCGGGCAGGCGGGCTCCCTCTTGTTTTGGGCCTGGCTCCTGAGCCTCTACTCGGCGGTCGCGCTCTACACCAACCGGGACAGAAACCGGGAGTTGATCCCCTACGTCGTCACCACGCTGACGGCCACCTCGGCCTTCTTCTTGGCGCTGCTCATCTTCTTTGACAACCCCTTCTCGATCCTCACGCCGATTCCGGCGGACGGGCGGGGGTTGAACCCGCTTCTTCAGGATCCGGGGATGGTCATCCATCCGCCCAACCTCTACCTGGGGTACGTGGGATGGACGGTGCCGTTCGCCTTCGCCATCGGGGCCCTGGTGACGGGCCGGCTGGGAGAGGAGTGGATCCGCGCGACCCGGCGGTGGTCCCTGATCGCGTGGGGCTTCCTGGGGGTTGGGAATCTGCTGGGTTCCTGGTGGGCTTACCGGGAGCTCGGCTGGGGGGGGTACTGGGGCTGGGACCCGGTGGAGAACGCCGCCATCCTGCCCTGGATCACCGGGACGGCCTTCCTGCATTCAGTCATGATCCAGGAAAAGAAGGGCATGCTGAAGGTCTGGAACCTGATCCTCATTATCATGACGTTCACGCTGACCATCTTTGGGACGTTCGTCGTCCGCAGCGGCGTCATCTCCAGTGTTCACGCCTTCGCCCAGTCCGCCCTGGGTTACTACTTCGGGGTCTTTCTGTTCCTGGTCATCGCCTCCAGTCTGGCCCTGGTCTTCTGGAGGATGGACAGGCTTCAGGCCCGCAATCACCTGGACTCCATGCTCTCCAGAGAGAGCGCGTTTCTGATCAACAACCTCATCCTGGTGGGCGCGGCCTTTTCCATCTGGTGGGGGACGATCTTTCCGCTGGTCTCCGAAGCGGTGACCGGAACGCGCATCACCATCGGGCCGCCTTTCTTCAACCGCGTCAACGTCCCCATCGGCCTGGTGCTGATCCTGCTGGTCGGCGTCGGACCGCTGATCGCCTGGAGGCGGGCGTCCCCCGCGCAGCTCAAAAAGCATTTCCTCACCCCCTTGGCCGTCGGCTTCGGGACGGGGCTGATCCTGTTCGCCTTGGGGATGCGGAGCTTTTACGCGCTGTTGTCCTTCAGCCTGATCGCGTTCGTCCTGGTCACGATTGTGGATGAGTTCTACCGGGGGACGCGGGCCCGGCAGCGCATCGCCGAGGAGTCGGCCGCCGTGGCCTTGGTGAACCTGACCCGGCGCAACACCCGGCGGTACGGCGGCTACGTCGTTCACCTCGGGATGATGGCCATCTTCGTGGGCATCACCGGCTCTTCCGCCTTTCAGACCCAGGTGGAGTCCACCCTGCGTCCCGGCGAGCTCACCCAGGTGAAGGATTACTGGGTCGAGTTCGAGCGCCTGGGCTCCCGCCAAGACGCCCTCCTTCAGGCCACCTCGGCGGACCTGCGTTTGCGCAAGCGGGGCCGGGAGATCGGCGTTCTCCGGCCCGAGCGCCGCCTCTACCGCAACCCTGAGCAGCCGACCACCGAGGTGGCGATCCGATCGACGCTGGCCGAGGACCTGTACGTCATCCTCGCCGCGGCCAATGAGGACGGCTCGGCCACCTTCCGTTTTTACATCAACCCGCTGGTGTCCTGGATCTGGATCGGCGGGGCCATTTTCGTTCTCGGTACGCTGATCTGCCTGTGGTATGAGCCGGGGACGAAGCGCGCCCGAGGCGCCGCCGCCCGGAAGGGGCGGGTCCGTTGGGCGGACGCCTCCGCCCCCGCGGGCTCGTGATCCGAAACCTCCGCCGTCCGCGGGGGGGGCCGGAGAAGTCTCTGTGATCCCCATCGTTGTCGGTCTCATGGCGGTGTTCGCGGCGGCGGCCGTGGTTCTTCCCTTTGTTCTCGGGGAAAGCGGTCGGAATGCCGATGACGCCGGGTCGCGCCTTGAGGAGCTGCTCGAGATGAAGGATGTGATCTACGGCGCCCTGAAAGAGCTGGATTTCGACCGTGCGGCCGGGAAGCTCTCGGACCCCGATTTTCGCCGGCTCGAGGCCCAGTACCGGGAGCGGGCCATCGGCGTCCTGCGGGGGATCGACGCGCTGGTGGAGACAGGGGATCCCGAGGCGGACCTTTCCGAAGCCCTGGAGCGGGAAATCCTGGCCCTTCGCAAGGCGGTCCGGGAGGAGGACCCCTCGCCCGGGGCGGCCGAGACCGCGCCGGATGCCCGGGGCGATCCGCCCGAGCCGCGCTTTTGCCGCGACTGCGGCGTGCCCGTCAGCTCGACCGACAACTTCTGTTCTTCCTGCGGAACCGTGCTGCGTGAAACGTCCTGAAGCGGGGCCGCTTCGCGGGATGCCTCGCGGGCCTTGGCCGGCGCCGCGGCTCGAATTGCGACCCTTCCTGGTTGTCCTGTGGGTTGTGGCGGCGTTGGCCGCCCCTGTCCGGCCCGCGGCGGTTTGGGCTGCGCATGACGAGAAGCCGCCCGCGGCGGGGAAAGGCCACCTGCTGGCCGTGACCCGGCACCTGGGCGTCCCTTGTTTCGCCCTCGCCCGGGCCGGGGGGAAGGAGACCCGGCTGCTCATTTACGACCTGACGCGGGACCCTTCGAAAATCGTCGTCGAGAGTCACCGGGTCTTGGTCCGGTACGAACAGGAGCGGCTGGTCTTCCGCGAGGCCGTCCGCCTCGCCAACACGGGCGCCGCCACGTACGCGGGGAAGAACGGCGAGACCCTGGCCTTTACCCTGCCGGACGGTGCGGAATTGCTTCGGCCCCCCGAGGGGTTGAACCCCAATGCGGTCAAGATGAGGGGCCGCCGGGTGATCTCCGCCGAACCGATCCCGCCCGGTCCAAAAGAGGTGAACCTCCTGTACGCCGTGCGCGAGCCTCCCGCCCAGCTTCCGGTCGAGAAGAGGTTTCAGTTCCGGACCCGTCGGTTCCAGGTCATGACGACGGAGTTCAGGATGCGCCAGCCGCTCTCCTCGGACCTGAAGTACGAAGGCGTCTTCGGCGAGAACCTGGGCGACCGTTTCCACATCGCCTCGAAGACGGACGTTTCTCCGGGGTCTCGGATCCGGTACACGATCAGCCGGGACGTGGAGAGCGCGTTCGCCGAGACTGTCTTTTTCGGCATCGCCGCGGTGGTTGCTCTGGGTATTGCGATTCCCTTCGCTCTCCGCCGCCGCCGTGTGTCCCGCATCGCGGCCGAGAATGCCGGAAAGAAGGAAGGGTTGAAGCCGAAGGCCGCGCCCCCCCCGTCCGCAAAATCCGTCCAGGCGGGGGCCGCTCCGAACCTGAGCCCGGCTGCTCTCGACCGGGAGCGGACCGAGGTCCTCCGGCTGATTGCCGCGCTGGATGACGACCGGCAGGTGGGGAAGGGTCCCGAGGGGGAATACGAAGCCAAAAGGGCGGCGCTGAAGCGGCGCGCCCTGGATCTCTCGAAGCGGATTGCGGGGAAATGAGTCTTTCGTCGCGGCCCGCCGAGGCGGCCGGGGAAGAGAACCGTCCCGCCCGGGACGTTTGTCCCGCTCCCGACGCCCGCCTCTCCACCCGGGGCCTGACGCGCAGGTTCGGCCCCCTCGCGGCGGTCGAAGACGTGGACATTTCCCTGCCCGCCGGGTGCTGCCTCTCGGTGTTCGGTTTCAACGGCGCGGGGAAGACGACCCTGCTGAAGATGCTCTCCCTCCTCTCCCGCCCGACGGCGGGCCGGATTTGGGTGGACGGGGAGGAGGCGGCTCGGGGGGCGGCCGTCCGGTCGCTCCGCCGCCGGATGGGGTTTCTTTCCCATCAGCCCCTTCTCTACGGCCATCTCAGTCCCCGGGAGAACCTATCCTTCTACGGGCGGCTTTATGGCGTCCCCAGGGTCCGGGAGCGGACGGAGGAGGTCCTGGCCTTTGTGGGTCTGGCCGACCGGGCGGATGATCCGGTCCGGGGCTTCTCCAGGGGGATGACGCAGCGGGCGTCCATCGGCCGGGCGCTGGTTCACGACCCCGACATCCTCTTCCTGGACGAGCCGTTTACGGGCCTCGACCGGCCGGGCGCGCGGATGCTGATGGACACCCTGGGGCGGCTGCGCGATGAGGGGAAGACGTTGGTTCTGACCACGCATGATTTGGAAATCGGTCTCGCGCTTTGCGACGAGGTCGCGATTCTCGACCGGGGAAGAGTCCGGTTCGCGTCGCCGCGCTCCGGGGTGGACGCGGGGGGCTTCGCCGCGCTCTACGAATCTCGCACGGGAAGGGGGGGAGGGGGGAAGGGGCGGCGGACATTCGCGGTGGACGGGATGAGGAGCATGCGTGAGGGGCCGCGGCGGGCCGGATCGGCGGACACGCCGGCCGGCGGCCTTCGCGAATATTTCACCCACGCGGCCGCCGTCCTGTGGAAAGACCTCCTGTCCGAGTGCCGCTCCCGGGAGGCGATCGTCACGATGGCGATCTTCGCCCTTCTGGTGATGGTCCTGTTCAATTTCGCCTTCGAGCTGGGGGAGCGGTGGAAGGCGTCGGTGGGCTCGGGGATTTTGTGGACGGCGTTTTTGTTCTCGTCTGTGCTGGGCATGAATCGGGCGTTCGCCCTGGAAAAGGAAGGGGAGTGCATCCAGGGAATCCTGCTTTCGCCGGCGGACCGGGGGTCGATCTTTGTGGGGAAACTGGCCGGCAATCTGGTGTTCCTGTGGATCGTCGAAGCCGTGAGCCTGCCGGTGTTCGGGGTGCTGTATGACTTTCCGCTGGACCGGCTGTTCCTCGTGCTGGGACCCGTGGTGATTCTGGCGACGATCGGGCTGGCGACCGTGGGAACGCTGTTCGCATCCATCGCCGTCAACACCAAGGCCCGGGAGGTGATGCTGCCGCTGCTTCTTTTTCCCGTGGCGATCCCGATCGTGATCGGCGCCGCGGGCGCCACGACGGGAATCCTGGCCGGAGGGAGTCCGGCGGACCAGGCGGTCTGGTATCGTCTGCTGGGCGTCTACGATGTGGTCTTTCTGGTAATATCGATCTGGGTCGTAGATTACGCGCTGGAGGAATGATTGTGACTTACGCCAAAGTCCGGGAATCGAGCCCCCCGGCGGCGCCGCTGAAGGATCAGTGGCTCCGGTTCGGCGCGGCGGTCTATGACAATCTGAGCGTCGCGGGCGCGCTGGTTCTCATGGTGGCGGCGCTGGCGTTCGACTTCGTTCTCACGCCGAACATCGCCATCCGGGTCGGGAACGAGACCCTGGCGCTGCCCGTCATGCGGATCTTCTACATCCACGTCCCGGCCGCCTGGGTCGCCTTTCTGGCCTTCGGTCTTGTCATGCTCGGCAGCATCGCCTACCTGGCGACCCGGGAGCGAAGGTGGGACATTTACGCCCACGCCTGCGCCGAGGTCGGCTTCCTGTTCTGCAGCATTGTTCTGATCACGGGTCCCATCTGGGCCAAGCCCATCTGGGGCGTTTGGTGGTCCTGGGACGCCCGCCTCACGCTGACGCTCATCCTGTGGTTCATCTACCTGGCGTACCTGATGATCCGCGCGCAGGACCTCGAGCCGGAGAAGAAGGCCCGCTATTCGGCCGTCCTGGGCATCGTCGGGGCGATCTCCCTCCCCGTCAACCATTTTTCCGTGCTGATCTGGCGGACGATTCATCCCAAACCCGTTGTGCTCACCGAGCGGGGCATCGGAACGGGCCTGAGCGACCCGATGTTCCTGGTGGCCTTGGGCCTGACGTTCCTGGCGCTTCTGGCTACGTTCGCCGCCCTCGTCCGACAGCGGGTGGTCCTGGAAGAGATGCGCGACGAGGCCGAGCGGCTGCGCTTCCGGCTGGACGACGGAAGATAAGAAGAAAGGGTCGAGATGAGCTATCTGTTCGCCGCATACACAATCGTCTGGATCATTTTGTGCGCGTACGTTTTCCGGCTGGCGAAGCAGGGCCGGACCCTTCGCAGGGATATGACCCGGCTGCAAGAGCGGTTGGGAGACCGGGAAGGGGACGGATGAGTCGGGCCGGGAGAAAAGGGCGCCGCCTGCGGCGGGCTTTTGGCGTGACGGTCGCCGCGGCGGGCCTTTGGGTGGGGGTCCTTCCGACGGCGGGGGCCGAGTCGCCGCCCGATCCGGTGGATGTCGCCAAATCGATCATGAGCCCCGTTTGTCCGGGCCGCCTCATCGCCGACTGTCCGAGCCCGGAGGCCGAGCAGCTCCGGGAGGTGATCCGCCGCCAGGTGAAGCAGGGAAAATCGAAGCGGGAGATCATCGACTACTTTGTCGAGGTGTACGGTCCGAGCGTGCGGCCCGCGCCCCCGCAGCGGGGCTTTTTCCTGACGGCCTGGTATCTGCCCCTGGCGCTCATGCTCTCGGGCGGCGGCGTCATCTTCCTTCTCCTTCGGATCTGGTCCAGAGACGAAGGCGGGGCGGCGGGAGGAGCGGGGGAAGCCCCGGCGGTTGAATCCCCGAAAGACCCCGAGTACCAGAAGTACGCCCGGATGCTCGATCAGGAGTTGAAAGAGTACGACCTGTAACCCCTTCCGGCCTATCGCCGGCGAAACCGCGTTTTTCCCCGCGACAAATAGAAGAGCGGCCCCGAAGAGGCCGCTCTTCTTGCTTGACGATTCGATGCCGGCCGGCCCGCAGGCCGCCGGACCCCGGCGGAATCAGCCCACCAGCTGCGCTTTCAGGTTCTCGCCGAACTCCTGCCACATCTTGTCGGCCTTGCCCTTGATCACGCTGTGTCCGAAGGTCCCCAGCTTGCCGAATACGTTCACCTCGGTTGTGGCGCTCACCTCGGTCTGCTCGGGGCCGAGTTCTTTCAGGTTCAGCTCGGTGGCCGTTTTCAGGCTGCTTGTCATCCCCGATTCATCGCCCGAGCCTTCCGACCTGATGAACGTGGGCGGCCTCCGCTCGACGATGCCCAGCTTCACCTTGAATCTGGCCTTGATGAAACCGACCTTCGCCATGATGTCCACGATGTAGTTGTTTTCGTCAACCTTCTCGACGCTCTCCACTCCCGGAACGCACGCCGCGACCTTGGAGGCGTCCAGGAGAAAGTCCCAGGTGTTCTGAATGGAGGCGTCGATGACAATGGTGTTCGCGATCTGCATGTTCGTGACTCCCTACCGAGGTTCTTGGCCGGTGGCCGCGATCATCGCCCCGTCCGGCGAGGTCCGCCCTTGCCCGGCAACCGATTCCTGCCGCCGGGTCCGGTCTGAAAAGTGGTTGAAAACGTTCCGCCGCGCACCGCCTGAATGCGGTCCTGCGGCCGGAAATTCTCGGACGTGGAAAAAGGATAGTTCAGGCCTTCCGGCGTGTCAACGGCGATCTCGCCCGTTCGGCCGGGCCGGGCTTGCTGAGCGGTCATTCGGGGAGTAAATTGAGGTGTGGAACCGTTGGGCCGTCCCGCGTTGGATAAGCCCGCTTGAGTGGAATGATCGGTCTTCGGCCGCGCGCGGCCCAATTTCCAAGGGTTGGGAGGAAATCCGAGATGTCGGAGCACATGCTTGAGTTCACCGATGACGAGTTCGACACGCAGGTGGTGAATTCAGAGGTTCCCACGATGGTGGACTTCTGGGCCGACTGGTGCGCGCCCTGCAAGATGATCGCTCCGGCTGTTGAGGCGCTGGCCGAAGAGAACGCCGGACGCCTGCGCGTCGGAAAGCTCAACGTGGATGAAAATCCCAAGACGGCAAGCCGGTTCGAAATCCGCGGAATCCCCACGCTTCTCGTCTTCAAGGGCGGCGAAGTGGTCGAACAAGTTGTGGGCGTCCGCTCGAAAAAAGACCTCCAGAAGATCGTCGATCAGAACCTCTGAGCCGCCCCCCTTCGGCCGGAGAAGGCGGGGCAGGGGGCCGTCCGCTTCCCGCGCGCCCGCCTCCACCCCCGACCCAAGGATCCGATACGGATTGAAGTCGACCCATGCCGCCTGAGCCGGCGACGCCTCCGCTTCCCCGCGGCCTGCGGACCTTCTCATTTTCCGGCGCGAAGGGCAGCCTGTCCACCAGCGTCAACGCCTATCTCCTGGAAGGTGAGCGTCCCGTCCTGATCGACACCGGGTTCTCCGGAGAGGCCCGGGGGATGGGAGGAAAACTTCCCGCCCTCGAAGTCGCCGCCGGAACGCTGCTTCTCACCCATCTTCATCGCGACCACGCCGGCGGGGCGGGCGCGCTCTCCCGGGCGGGGCTCGAGGTCTGTCTTCACCGGGCGGAAACCCATCTTTACGCCGACCGGATAGCCGGCCTGAGCGGCGTCCGGTATCTTCGGGATGGAGAGACCGTTGATTCTCCGCTGGGACCGCTCGTTGCGCTGCACACGCCCGGACATGCCAGGGGACATCTCTGTTTTTATTTGAAGAGGGAAGGGGTCCTGTTCTCGGGGGATCTGGTCACCGGCGAGCCTTCCTCCTGGGTCGGGGCGCCGGATGGAGACATGGCCGATTACCTGGCCTCTTTGCGCCGGATAGCGGGTTTGCCCCTCCGTCTCCTTCTCTCCGGCCACGGACCCCCCGTTGAAGATCCGGCGGAGAAGATCGAGGCTTACATTCAGCGGCGGCTCGAGCGGGAGGGGGACATCCTCCGGCTTCTGGGAGACGGGGAGGTCGGAATTCCGGACCTGACCCGCCGGATCTACCACGGCCGGGGTTTGAGCCCGGGGCTACAGGGGTTCGCGGAGAAAACGGTGGAGGCGCACCTCGTCAAGCTCTATGCCGAGGGCCGGGTGAAGCGGTCGGCCGCGGGCGCGTACGCCTTGGCCTGACGAATCGTTCCGGATATCTAAATCTTGATCGAGGGTCGGGCGGGTATCCCGCCCGCCGTGTGTGCTATGCGGTCCCCGAAGACACGGGGAGGACGGCCCGGACGAGGTCGGCCGGGGTCTCGAACCGGAAATCAGCCTCGACCCCGTCGAAACGGCTGATATCGCCGACCCCCCAGAGGGCGACGCCTGTTTTTGTCCCCGCCGCGCGTCCGGCCTGGATGTCGTAGGGGGAGTCCCCGACGACCAGCGCCCGGCCGGACCGTTCCGCCGGCACGCCTGCCGCCGACATCGCCCGCCGGACCCCTTCCGGGTCCGGTTTGTATCGTTCCACGTCGTCGCCGGTCACCGGGGAGGCGAACCACCGGCCGAGGCCCAACAGGTCGAGCGTCCACCGGGTGCCCCGTCTTCCCTTGCCCGTGAAGAGGCCGAGCTTCACGCCCGCCCCGTCGAGACGCTCCAGCGCCTCCTTAACCCCCGGAAACAGGCGAATCCTGTCCGCGGTCCGGTGGTAGTGGCCGAAGAAGAACTCCACGGCCTCGGGGAATAAGTGTTCCGGGACGTATCCGCGCAGCATCTCTTCCTCGGGCGGCCCCATTCCCCGGAACAACTCCTCCCGCGTGACCCGCCTGTCGGCGAAGCGCCGGGCCGTGTTGACGAACGCCTCGAAGATGACGTCCATCGTATCCACAAGCGTTCCGTCCTGGTCGAAAATGACAACATCGAAGGCGGGGCGGTCTGTATCGGGTGCGGAGTGCGTCATCGTTGTCGGGCCGACCTCCTCGGTGAATCGGTGAAATGGCGATCTCAATTTAGGTTGATTCGGTCGCGGTGAAAAGGGGGAGCGAGTGGATCGAGTCCGACCCCAATTTTTCTCGTCCTTGAACCCATCTGTACAATCTGTGTAATCTGTGGATGAAAAGAGAATCCGCGTCCCGAGCGCCGGCCGTTTCATCACCATCGGCCATCGCGATTTGGTTTCTTCCTGATTTTTTTGAACCTTCAGTGTAATCCGCGTAATCTGTGGATAAAGAGAGGTCATCCTGTGGTCAAGGTCAAGATCTGCGGAATCACGAACGTCGAAGACGCGGTGATGGCCGTCGAAGCAGGCGCCGACGCCATCGGTCTGAACCTTGTCGAGGGCTATGCCCGGTGCGTTTCCTGGGAGATGGCCAGGGAGATCACCCGGGACCTCCCCCCCTTCCTGACCGTCGTCGGGGTCTTCGCCGATCTCGAGGTCGGTGAAGTCCGCACGGCCGTCCGAATCTGCCGGCTCGACGCCGCCCAGCTTCACGGCGAGGAACCGCTCCATGACTGTCACCGGTTGGCGGAGACGGCCGAGAACCCCATCCCCGTTATCAAGGCGTTCCGGGTCAAGGGTCCCGAGACGCTGGAGGCGATCCCTGCCTACCGGCGGGGCGGCCGCGTGACGCCCCTCCTGGACGCCTACGACCCCAAAGAGATCGGCGGGGTGGGGAAGACATTCGAGTGGGACCTGGTCGCCGACGCCGAAGGGCTTCACCCCTTCATCCTCTCGGGCGGACTCAATCCCGACAACGTCGCCGAGGCGGTCAAGACCCTGAAGCCCTACGCCGTGGACTCCTCCAGCGGAGTCGAGGCCGAGCCCTGCAAGAAAGACCCGGAGAAAGTGCGGGCCTTCATCGAGAACGCCAGGGCCGACGCTTCGGCCTGACCGGAGGAAAATCGCCCGTGAATCCCGAGGCCGCCCCCGCCCTCACTAATGCGGACGCCCTCCCCGACGCCCAGGGGCGCTTCGGCGTTTTCGGGGGAAGGTTCGTCCCCGAGACGCTCATGCCCGCCCTCGAAGAATTGGAGGCGGCCTACGGGCGGCTTCGCGGCGACGGGGCGTTTCAAAATGAGCTGAGCGCCCTCCTGGACAAATTCGCCGGCCGGCCGACGCCGCTCTACGAAGCCAAGGGCCTCTCGGCCCATCTCGGGGGGGAGGGGGGGGGCCGGCTGTTCCTCAAGCGGGAGGACCTGCTGCACACCGGCGCGCACAAGCTCAACAACACCCTCGCCCAGGCGCTCCTCGCCCGACGGCTGGGGAAGAAGCGGGTCATCGCCGAGACCGGCGCCGGACAGCACGGGGTGGCCGCCGCGACGGCCGCCGCCCTGCTGGGTCTCGCGTGCCGGGTCTACATGGGGACCGAGGACATCGAGCGCCAGAAGCTCAACGTCTACCGGATGGAGCTGATGGGGACCGAGGTCCACCCCGTCGATTCGGGGACGGGCACGCTGAAGGACGCCACGAGCGAGTGCCTTCGGGACTGGACGGGCTCGGTCCGCGACACGCACTACCTCCTGGGCTCGGTGGTGGGGCCGCATCCTTTTCCCATGATGATCCGGGACTTCCAGTCGGTCATCGGCCGGGAGGCGCGCGCCCAATGCCTGGCGGCGACGGGGCGGCTGCCCGACGTTCTGATCGCCTGCGTGGGCGGGGGGAGCAACGCCATCGGCCTCTTTCACCCCTTCTACGGCGAGCGCGGTGTCCGGATGGTGGGCGTCGAGGCGGGGGGGCTGGGGTTGGCGACCGGCCGGCACGGGGCTCCCCTGGGCGGAGGCGCGCCCGGCGTGCTGCACGGCAGCAAGAGCTACCTCCTGTACGACGAGGACGGCCAGATCATCCCGGCCCACTCGATCTCGGCGGGCCTCGATTATCCGGGTGTCGGTCCCGAGCACAGCTTCTACCGGGATTCGGAAAGGGCGGAGTACGTCGCCGTGACGGACGAGGAGGCCCTGGAGGGTTTCGGACTCCTGGCCCGGACGGAGGGGATCATCCCCGCGCTGGAAACCGCTCACGCCGTCGCCCACCTGCCCAGGCTCGTGAAGACCCTTGTCCCTGGGACGGTTGTCGTCCTCTGCCTCTCGGGGCGGGGCGATAAGGACATGGACCACGTGATGCGATTGCGGGAAGAAGGGAAGAAGGCGTCCCCGCATGGCGGCGCGGGGCCGGACCGGAGCCGGGACTGAATGGGTCGGATTGCCGAATGTTTCGAAGCCTTGCGCGGGGACGGCGAAAACGGCGGCAAGGCCCTGATCCCGTTCGTGACGGCGGGGGACCCGGACCTCGGGTTTACGAAAGACTTGATCTTCCGGCTGGAGGAGACGGGGGCGGACCTGGTGGAGCTGGGCGTTCCGTTCTCCGACCCCATGGCCGACGGCCCGACCATTCAGCGGGCCTCATTCAGGTCCCTGAAGAACGGGACGAGCCTGCGGGCGATCCTGGGGATGGTGGGGGGGATCCGCAAGGATGTCCACCTCCCGATTATACTGATGACGTACTACAACCCGATCTTCGCGATGGGCGAGGGCGGGTTCGTCGAGGCCGCCGTCCGCGCGGGCGTGGACGGCGTGATCATCCCGGACCTCCCCTTCGAGGAATCGGCCTCCCTGATGGACTTGACGGACGGGACGCCGTTGGACCCCATCGCGATGCTTGCCCCGACCAGCACGCCCGAGCGGCGGGTGATGATTTGCGCGAGCGCCCGGGGTTTCATTTATTACGTCGCGCAGCTCGGCGTCACGGGCTCGCGGGAAGGGCTGGCCGGGGATCTGAAGGACGGTCTCGATAACGTCAAGGCCCTGACCGGCCTTCCGGTGGCCGCCGGGTTCGGGATTAAGACGCCCGAGCAGGCCCGCGAGGTCAGCCGGTGCTGCGACGGCGTCATCGTTGGAAGCGCGCTGATCGATGTCCTGGACGCCGAGACCGGCCCCGAGGCCAAACTCCGCGCCGCGGGCGGGTTTGTCCGGTCTTTGAAAAATGCTATCGGTTGAGAGGGGATGGCAATGCGTCATTCCTTTGTGAAAAATCTCTATGAAGATGGAATGGCTTGTCTTTTGGTGAGAATTCCCGGGATAGCTCTGCGGGCGGATATGTTTTGACACGCGGAAATTTTTCGAGAATCACACAATTTACATTGATTTCTGAAGGTTTTGGTTTATAATCCCCTAGACAACTTGTTGTTATTTTGGATTTTCCGTACCTGATGGAGTCTCTTCTTGAGCACGGTTGCCGCCTCCAAAACGGCCTCGCGAAAACCGAAGCAGGGACAAAAGGACCTCCGCTCGGCGAATCCCCGGGTGCTTGAAGGTCTCGCAATCCTGCTGTTCGCCGTATCCGTCTTTTTGGCCGTCGCATTTGTCACTTACGACCCGCGCGATCCCTCTTTCAACCGGGTGACGCCGAAGACCTGGCAGGTGATGAACAGCGCCGGAGTCGCCGGCGCTTACGTCGCCGACGCGGCGGGGCAGCTTCTCGGCGCGGCGGCGCTGGTCTTGCCCTTGGCCGGGCTGCTGATCGGGGTCCGCTGGATCAGGGGCCGGCGGGTGGAGGGGAGGTGGCTCCTTGCCGCGGGGCTTTTGGCGGGGGCCGCCGTCGCGGTGGTTTCGCTGCATGACTGGGCGGGTCACGCGGACCCCCTCTTCGGCGTCCGGATTCACGCCGGCGGTCTCCTGGGCGGGTTTCTGAGACCCCTCCTCTTCCAGTTTCTCGGGGGCGTAGGCGCGTATCTGATCCTGGCCGCGGCCGGTGTGTTCGCCTGCCTTCAGGTCGCCGGCCTCAGATTGTCCGACCTGTTGAAAGGACTCTCGAAGGCATTCGCGCTGTTCGCGGGGGGGATTCGATTCAGCGGCGTCTCCTTGTTCAATGGCTCAAGCTGGTTGCTGGGGCGGGTTTGGCGGGGCGCCGTCGCGTCGGCGATTTTTCTGAAGCGGCTGAGCATCGGTTTCGGCCGGTTTGCCGTGAGGTCGGCGGTCCTGGTCAACCCCATGCGGATCCCCTGGGCCGAGACCTTCAGGCGTCTCCGGCCGCAAAGAGTGGAGAAAACCCGGGCCGTTCCGGGCCCCGTCCCGTCCCCCGTCTCGGGCGATCAGAAGGTTCCGCTCCAGTTGGATCCCATTCCCGTCGGCGGGCCGATTCCGCTTCGGGATATCGTCAAGAACCGCTCTTGGGAGGTCGAGGGGTCCTCCGAATCCATGGACGCGGATGAGGACGGCTTCGAAGCGAAATCCGAAAAGGACGTCGCTCCCCCCGCCTCCTCGGCCCCCGTAATTGAGATCGCCTCTCCCATCGAGCGGGTCAGGCGCGGGAGGCGGCGCGCGCACGCCCTGCCGCCCTTGACGCTGTTGGACGACCCGCCGCCCTCCGTGGCGCCGGCCGACCGGGAGGTCCTGACCGAGCGGTCCGCCCTTCTGGAGGGGAAGCTTCGGGATTTCGGCGTCGAGGGAAGCGTCGTTCAGGTCCTGCATGGTCCCGTTGTGACGATGTTCGAGTACGCCCCGGCGTCGGGCGTCAAGGTGAGCAAGATCGCGAACCTCTCCGACGACCTGGCGCTCGGAATGAAGGCGCTTTCGGTCCGCATCGTTGCGCCCCTTCCCGGCAAGGGGGCGGTGGGGATTGAGATCCCCAACCAGGTTCGCATGCCTGTGAACCTCAAGGATATCCTGGGGAGCCGAGATTTTCAGGACCACGACGGCCGGCTTTCCATCGCCCTGGGCAAGGACATCCTCGGCCGGCCGGCCGTCACGGACTTGGCGAAAATTCCCCATCTGCTGATCGCCGGGGCCACCGGGTCCGGGAAGAGCGTCGGGTTGAATGCCATGATCTGCTCCCTGTTGCTTCGCCGGACGCCGGCCGAGGTGCGCTTCGTCATGATCGATCCGAAAATGCTCGAGTTGTCGGTCTATGACGGCATTCCCCACCTCTTGACGCCGGTTGTGACCGATCCCAGGAGGGCCTCCGTTGTTCTCAAGGGCCTGGTGGCGGAGATGGAAAGACGCTATCACCTGCTGTCCGAAGCGGGGGTGCGGAATATTCACGGATATAACAAGAAGGTGACGGCCGCGGAAAACGGCGCGAACGGCCGTGACAGGGCCCCGTTCGAGGACGCCGGCCCCCCCGAGCCGCTGCCTTCAATCGTTGTCGTGATCGACGAGCTGGCCGACCTGATGATGGTGACGTCCAAAGACGTTGAGGATTCAATTGTCCGCCTCGCCCAGATGGCCCGGGCGGCGGGGATCCACCTCATGGTGGCGACGCAGCGCCCCTCGGTGGACGTGTTGACCGGACTCATCAAGGCGAACTTCCCGGCGCGGCTGTCTTTCCAGGTGAGCTCGCGGACCGACTCCCGGACCATTCTCGACGCCAACGGCGCGGAGCGGCTGCTGGGTCAGGGGGACATGCTCTTCCTGCCGCCCGGGACCTCGAACCTTATCCGCATCCACGGCGCGTACGTTTCCGAGCAGGAG
>JASLXW010000139.1:4953-8990 GCA_030740135.1 Nitrospinota bacterium | reverse complement strand
GCCGTCCGGAACACCTCGCGGGCGGGCGTCCCGGCCCGCACCCGATCCAGCGCGGCCAGGTGCCCCGCCAGCAGGGCCGCGTAGACTTCTTCCTGGCGCCGGGCCGGGTCTCCCAGGACGGCCGTTCGGGCGATGTCGGCGTGGTATCCCAGAACCCGGCACCCGACGTCGAAGCGGATGAGGTCCCCGGGGCGGAGCGCGCGGTCCGAAGGCCGGCCGTTGGGAAACGCCGAGTGCGGACCGACGCCGATAACGGTCAAAGAGGGGCGCGCCCCCCGGCGGATCAGGACGCACTCGTACACCTCCGCCATCTCGCGCTCCGTCATCCCCTCGCGGGCCTCGGAAAGGACTTCCTGCACGGCCTCTTCGGAGATTTCCACCGCCCGGCGCAGCCGCCGGACCTCTTCCGCGGTCTTGATCCGGCGCACGCGGCGGAAGGTCTCGTAGGCCGGCTCGACCTGGCATTGGGAAAGAGCCTCGGAAACCGTCGCGAACCCCGGCGCGTCCAGCCCCTTTTCGTCCAGCCCCACCACGCCGGAACCCGCCGCGCCCAGACTGCCCATCGCCTCCCGCAGGGCCCCGGCGGCCGAGGGGGCCGGCGCGCCCCCCAAGACCAGCCGCCTGAGGTTCGCCCCGTCCTCATCTCCCCCGGCCCCTTCGCCCGGGTCGTAGAAGAACGCGCCGTAAGGATAAAATTTGCCTTCCATCGCTTCCGCCGACTCCGCCGCCCGATCCAGCTCGCCGACGGGGGCGACGACGGCGACCGGGTGAGCGGGGTCCTTGGGAACGACGGCGAACACCCGCACTCCCGGAATGAGCGACTGCCCGAGGCTTTCGAAGCCGGACGCATAGACGACGTTTTCCGGGGTGGCGGCGATGAGGGCGTCCAGGCCCGCCCGCGCCATTTCATCGGCCGCGCGTTCACGGTCTATCAGCATGAAAGCATCCTTCAGGGGAAATCCTTCCCCCTGGGGGGCGTCCGGCCGCTTCTCAGTAAGGCGGCCAGGGAAAATGGCGGTGATGGCTCGGGGAGGGATAGACCGGTTCATTCAGGATGATCTCGAGGCGCAGATCGAGAGACCGGATCTCCTCCGGGTCCAGGAGCTCCCGCAAGGGCTTCGCGATGGGGTCTCCCCGCTCGATCTTATCCTGGAACCCCTTGACGTCCCGGAGCAACGCCTCGGGGATGGGCTCATCCTGGAAGTCCCAGATCACGGTCCGCAGCTTGGGGTAGGCGTGAAAGGTGAGGCCGTGGTCGATCCCCCACACGCGCCCGTCCACGCCGAGGAAACAGTGCCCCGCCTTGCGGTCGGCGTTGTTGGCAATCATGTCGAACAGCGCGATGCGTCTCAGGATGTCGAGATGTTGTTCCTGGAGGGTGGAATAGTCCGTCTCTTCCCGCGGCGCGACGTAGAGCTGGATCGATCCCACGCCGTGCGGGCCGGACCGGATGACCGTCGGCGGGACCAGACCCCAGCCGAGCGCCTCGCTCGTCTGGAAGGCGGCGACCTCGCGCTTATAGAGCCCGTTCGGAAAATCCCACAGGGGCCGTTCGCCTTTGTGGGGCTTGTAGATGCCCAGGAAGGAGGAACCGTCCTGGGTCCGGAGCGGCGCCGCGAAGGTGTAGTTCGAGCCCCAGGGCACCAGCTCGCACTCCCCCAGGTCGGCTTCCCGCAGCATCCGGCAGACCTCCTCGACACTCACGGCGCGCCGACCCGGGGAAGGCTCGCCGCCTGGGGCGCGCTTAGGCATTCCGTCTTCTATCCTCTCGCTTCCCGTCGGGGTCGAAGGCGGGCGGGACGGCCCCCCCCTTCTCTTCGGGTCGGGCCTGTCCGGGCGGAAGGGGCGATTCGGGTCTCGAAACGGGCGGCCATCGGCAGGACGCTACATCAGCGGGGGTTCCGTTCCGCGGGCGGATGATGTCCGTTGGTTCGGGGACAGATGTGACCTTTGGGATCTATCGGCTGATTGCAAAGCGGACAGATGGGGCGTCCCCCCATGCAAACCTCTCGGGCCTGCCGGCACATGTCGGCCAGCACCCGGCGGCCCGCCCGGAAGCTCATCGTCGCCTCGATGTCCGCAAACGCATCTTCCAGGCTTTCTCCTTCTTCCAGGTCCTCCCCGTCCTCTCCGGCTTCTTCCGCGGACGCCTCCGCCGCCTTTTCCAGGGTCTCGGCCAACACATCCACATCATGGACGACAAAGACAAACTGATCGGTTTCCTCGTCGTAGCCCATCCCCATCCGGCCGATCTTGAATTCCAGCGGCTGATACTCCTCATCCGGGACTTTCTCCGTCCGGGACGAAGACGCTCCCCGATCCGCCGGCGTCGAATCCAGCATGCGCTCGACGGACACCGCCATGCTGTAAAGCTGCTCCTTCTCCAGCCACAAACAGGCGCCGCCCATCGAGGCGTCGACCAGGAGGCGAAAGGTCCGCGTCCCGATATCATGCGTCGCCTCGTCCATCTCGCCTCGTTCGCGGTTGGGGCGCCGAAGCGGTTTCGGAAACCGCCCGGGTTCGTCCCCCGGCTTATACCCCACGGGACGGCGGTTGTAAACGCGCTGTCTGGGTTCAAAACAGATGAGACATCGGGGCCGTTTTTCCGAGCTTCTCCAGGGCCTTCACGCGCCGCCAACTGACGGCCCTCATCGAGGAAAGCCGCCTCCCGGCAATCATTTTCCATTCCCGGAAAACCGGGAAGCGACCCCGCGATAGCAGGCGGCCAGCAAGCGGGCGCCTTGCCTCGCGCTGAAATGGTCGTGCACGCGCCGGCGGCCCGCCTCGGCGATGGCCGTTCGCCGGGCCTCGTCCCGGGCCAGACCCGCCAGGACCCCGGCCAGGGCGTCCGGGTCTCCCGGGGTGAAGAGCAGGCCGGTCGCGCCGTCCTCGATGAGCTCGCCCATGGGCTCGATGCGGCTCGCCGCCACCGGAACGCCCAGGGCCATCGCCTCCAGGGGGACCAGGGGGAAGCCCTCGGACGCCAGCGAGGCGAACAGGACCGCGTCGGCGGCCTGGAAAACGCGGTGGGCGTCGTCCCGGACGCCCAGGAACACCACGCGGCCGCCCAGATTCAACGACCGGCTGAGACCGCGCAGGCCCTCTTCCTCCTCCCCGCCGCCGGCGAGGTAGAGGCGGGCCCGGGGGACCAACGGCAGGAGCTTCTCCACGGCGCGCACCATCACCGCGAAGCCTTTCTGCGGCACGAAGCGCGCCGCGCCCGCCAGGACGAACTCATCCGGCGCGGCGCCCAGCTCCGCCCGCACGGCCCGGCGGAGCGCCGGGTCCGGCGCGGCGAACCGGGCCGTGTCGACGGTGTTGTGGATAACCGTGACGCGGTCCTCCCGGAACCCCAGAAGACGGACGGCGGACCGCTTCGCGTGACGCGAGACGGCGACGGCGTGATGACAAAACCGCCTGGCCGTGAACCGGTCCATCCGGAGCCGCTTGCTCTGGTCGTAAAACCCCTTCCAGTCGGGCTCGTACATCGTGTTCTGGATGGAGGTCATAACGGGAACCCGGCCCGCCCACCGGCCCGCCAGGCGGGCGCAGACGTCCGCGTAGAAGAGCTGCGCGTGGACGATATCGGGGCGGCGCTTCCGGATGATCTTGCGGAGACGATGGACGCCCTTCGGGATGTCCCGCGGGCCCGACACTCCGAGCCATTCGGCCTCGATGCCGAGCGCCTCCACTTCCGGTTTCAGATCATTCGCCGGGAGGACGTGGGCGACGCGGCTCTCGACGGCCTCGCCGCCCAGGTAGGCGAGGTCATTGACCAGCCGGCGCTCGGCCCCCCCTCGGGACAGGGACTCGATCACCTGAAGGACGCGCAGGGGGCGGCCCTCCCCCCCCCCTCCCCCCCCTTCGGCCGGCCGGCTCAAACCGCCGCCGGGGCGGCGGCCGGGGTGAGCGGACCGTCGATCATTCGGCGAAACCAGATCTCCAGATTAACCCAGCTCCACAGGGCCAGGCGGATATTCTGCTCGCCCCGGCAGTGGCGGTCGTATTCGCGGAGAACCGTCTCGTGGTTGAAAAAA
>JASLXW010000139.1:0-4943 GCA_030740135.1 Nitrospinota bacterium | reverse complement strand
CCCGGACCGTCTCGCGCATAGCGGTCTTCAGCCAGAGGTCGGTGGGCGCCAGAAAGCCCTTCTTGTCCGTCCGGGTGCGGATGACCTCCGGCAGGACGCCCCGCATGGCGTTTCGCAGGACAACCTTCGTCCGGCCGTCCCGGATCTTCTGACTGCCCGGCAGGCCGTAGGCGTATTCCACCAGGCGGTGATCCAGAAACGGGATCCGAGACTCGACGGAGAAGGCCATGCTGTTGCGGTCCTCGAAGTGGAGCCATCCGGGCACGGGGTAGATCCGCAGGCCCATGTAAGAACACGTCCGAAGGCCCGAGCCGTCCCGGAGGCTCAGGGTATCCGGCTCGCCGTGGGTTTTCACGAAATCGGAATCGAGGACGCCGTGGAAACCCGTCCCGTTCCGTTTGAGGGACCGTTTCAGCCCCTCGGGGGTCCGCAGGCTCGCCAGGACCCGCGCCGCCGACGCAACGGCCCTTCCGCCCCCGCCCCAGCCGGCGCGCCGGTAGGCGTTCACCTCGCGAATCAGGCACCCCCACCGGCCCGCGCCCAGCAGATCGGCGAAATGATAGATGAAGTCCTGGGGATAGCCGTTGAGGAGCTCGTCCCCCCCGTGGCCGCTCAGGATGACCTTGACGCCTTGGGCGCGGACGGACCGCATGACGTACCACTGGGCGAACTGGTTCAGGTTGTGAAAGGGCTCGTCCTGGAACCAGATCAGGTCGGGCAGCAGGCCGAAGAGATCATCCACCCGGGGGAAGACGTACTGTGCGTCCGCGCCGGTGTGCTCGACGACCGGATGGATGAATTCCCGCTCATCGTATTTCGGGTCCTCGAAGCAGGAGGAGAACGTCCTCAGCCGGGCCGGGCGGATCGCCTCCGCCGCCACGCAGGCGATGGAGGAAGAGTCGAGTCCCCCGCTGAGGCAGACGCCGAGCGGGACGTCGCTGCGCAGCCGGAGCCGGACGGCGTCGCTGAAGATGTCCCGGAACCGCTCGGCGGCCTCCTCGTCGGTCCTCGGCGAATCGCCGGCCGCCGGGCGCTCGATCTCCCAATACCGCTTGACCTCGATCCGGCCGTCCCGGAGGGTGAGAAAGTGGGAGGGCGGGATCTGCCGGATGCCGTCGAAGAACGTCGCGTCGGTGAAATCCATCAGGCCGGACCCGGTGGCCAGGTACCGGTGGATGGTGGGACCGTGCGGCTTCCGCGGAACGTCCGGGTGGAGAAGGACCGACTTGATCTCCGACGCGAAGAGAAAGCGCCGTCCGTCGTCGAAGTAGTAGAAGGGTTTGATGCCGAAGCGGTCGCGCGCGCAGAAGAGCTTCTTTGCGCGGTCGTCCCAGAGGGCGAAGCCCCACATGCCGTTGAAGCGCTGAAGGCAGTCCTCGCCCCACTCTTCGTAGGCGTGGAGGATGACCTCGGTGTCGCACCGGCTCCGGAAGACGTGCCCCCGGCCCTTGAGCTCCTCCGCCAGCTCCACATGGTTGTAGATCTCGCCGTTGTAGGCCACCCAGACCGAGCGGTCCTCGTTGCACATGGGCTGGGCGCCGCTTTCGGAGAGGTCGATGATGCTGAGACGCCGGTTGGCGAGGGCCAGGGGAGCGGAAGAATTGTCAGCGGGCGACGGCCGGGAATGGAATTTCGGGTCACGGACGCCGGTCGGGTCGAGAAGGACGAAGCCCTCGCCGTCCGGCCCCCGGTGCGCGATAGCGTCGTTCATCCGCACCAGCGCCTTCACGTCCACCGGCGCGCCGTCGCGATGATAGATGCCTACGATTCCGCACAAAGTCTTTCGTCTTCCCGATGAGTGTTCCGCGACCACGGAGGATTCGAGAAACAGCCGTCCGGCTCAGCCCGAGACGGCCTCCGGAAGCGCCGCCTCCTCGCGGGCTTCGATCCCCGTCTCGGCCAGGGCCTCCCGCGCGAAGGCCAGGTTCTTCTCGACCGCACCGGCGTTGGGGGTGACGACCTTTTCCGCCGCCAAGCAGACCCGCCGCGTCGCGTCCGCGTCCCGCAGGAGGCGGAGGATCGTCGCGGCCATCTCCTCCCCGGTCCGGACGCAGAGGCCGGGGTCGGCGGCGAGCAGGACCTCCGTGACCTCCCCCCAGTGGTTCATGTGGGGGCCGAAGAGCAGGGGGCGGCCGTGGACGAGCGGCTCGATGGGGTTGTGGCCGAACGCCAGCCTCCCCTTGGGAACGATGCTCGCCCCGACGAAATCGACCGTCCCGATCCCGTAGAGACGGCCCAGCTCGCCGAAGGTGTCCACGATGATCACCGCGTCCCGGGGGGCCTCGCCCGCGTCCAGGGTGGTCTTGCGCTGATAGTCCAATCCCGCCTTGGAGAAGACCTCATCCAGCTTGAGGGTGTTGCTGTAATAGCTCGGGGCCATCAGGAGGCGGAAGCCGGGATGGTGTTCCCGGACGCGCCGGAAGGCCTCCAGGACGACTTCGTCCTCTCCCGCCCGGACGCTTCCGGCGACGAAGACGGGGGCGTCCGGCGGAATGCCCAGCGTCCGGCGCATCCCGCGCCGCTCCCCATCGGAGAGCCGGAGGAATTCCAAATCATACTTCATCTCCCCGACCACCTTGATTTTCTCCGGGTCCGCGCCCAGGCGGCGATACCCTTCCGCGTCCGCCTCCGACTTCACGCCGATGCGGTCAAAAAATCGGTGAAACCTCCGGGGGATGGAGCGCGCGATGATCTCGTGCGCCTCGTAGCCGTGGCTCATGAACCCGCTGAGGAGGACCGTCCGGACCCCGGCCCGTTGGGCCTCCCGGCAAAGGACCGGGTAGCTCATGTTCTCGATGAAAAACAGAACCCGGGGTCGGAGCGTCCGGATCACCCGGCGGACGACGTTTCTCAGGTCCCACGGACTGTCGAAGACAAAATCCAGCGCCTTCCTTTTCCTTGAGAACTCGAAGGAGTATCGGTTGTTGGTCGAGAGGACGAGATTGACATCCGGATACATCTCCCTCAACCGGTTGACGAGGGTGACAACCTGCGTGTTCTCGCCGCCCGAGAGGGCCTCGATCCAGACCGTGGGGCGCCGTCGGGCAAGCTCCCCGAGCCCCTTCGGCAGGAAGCCCCACCGGCTCCGGAAAAACCTCCGGAAGTAGGGATCCCTCCCGAAAACCCCCCGCTTCCAGAAGGTGACGAGGAGGTAGGCGTACGCCTTGCCGATGAACCTGGCCTCTCGCAGCAGCGCTTTCGGGTTCAATCCTTCCGGGCCCCCTCGCCGTCCCGCTCCAGGGCGGCCGTCCAGGCCGGCAGGAGGGATTCGGCGATCTCCAAATCCAGCTTCGAGCGCACGTCGACCCGTCCGGAGATACCCCGAATGGGGACCATCCCCACCCGGTAGCCCAGACGGTCCCCCCGCTTGATGACCTCTCCCCGGGTCGCGCAGACCATGCCGCTGATCTCCCGGTAAATGGGCTTGCGCGCCGAACGGGGGGCGTGGCCCGACTCCCCGATGTGCGTGAGCCCCCGGTTGTCCTGAAACCAGAAGTTCGCGGTTTCCTCGAAGGCCACGAACACGGAATCCAGGTCCTGACTCACGAGCGTCTCGACGATCCGGTCGATAAGCCCGGGCGGGCGGAGCGGGTGCGACACCTCCAACAGGACCGCCACGTCCACGGCCCGGCCCTCGCTCTCCTCGAGCGAATCGACGGCGTGCTGAAGCACACGCTCGAGGGGAACGTCGGACCCGGCCAATTCGTCCGGCCGCAGAAACGGGACCTCGGCCCCTTCCCCGCGCGCCAACTCAGCCAACTCCGGGTCTTCCGTGCTGACGATGATCCGCTCGACAAGGCGGCTCCGCTTCGCCGCGTCCAGGGTGTGGACGAGAAGCGGCCTCCCGCCCAGCCGCTCCCGGTAGAGGGGCTTGCCCTGAACCGGCACGAGGGCGATGACCCGGCGAGGATGGGGATCAGCGGGCGGTGTCATAGATGTGGGCACCCTCCCATTCGGTCAAGACCTTCTCCGCCAGCCACAGGTCGAATTCGTCGTGGATGTCGATGTTGGCCGCCGGGTCGTCATACCACAGGATGTCCACGCGGTCGCCGACCCGGCGCGGCGGCTCCCCCGTCAGGAGCCGGGCCCGTGTGGCGCAGGCCAGTCCGGTGTCCTCGCGGTAGGTCGGCCTCTTTTCTTGGCGGGAGCCGTGGCCCGCATATTCGCCCAGGGGCTCGAACCCCCCATCCGGCGCGTCCTTCCAGAAATTCTTGTGCGTCTTCAGGGCGGCGAAGGCCGTGTCGATAGCGGGGTCTTCCTGAAGGCGCCGGACCACTTCGTCGATCCAGCCGGGGCGCCGGAAGACGTCGGTGGTCTGGAGGTAGACGAGGACACCCACCTCGGTCCCTTCGTTTTGCGCGAGCCAGTGGCAGGCGTGGGCGAGGGTGTCTTCGGTGGTGGCGAGATCCGACGTCAGGTCGACCGTCCTGCCCGCCGGCGTCCGGTACGTCTCGGGCCGCAGGAAGGGGGTCTCCGCGCCCCACTCGCGGGCGGCGGCGGCGATCTCTTCGTCGTCCGTCGTGACGATGACGCGCTCGACCCGTTGGGCCTTGACCGCGGCCTGAACGGTGTGGGCGATGAGGGGCTTGCCGGCCAGGAGCCGGACGTTCTTCCGGGGGAGTCCCTTGGAACCGCCCCGGGCGGGGATGACGGCGACGACGGGGCCTTCGGCCATTTTCCGCTCCGGCTTTCTCGTGTCGTGTCTCCAAAACAAATTGCAGAGCAGGCGGGCAAGGGGTCAACCGACCCAAACGCCCGCCCTACCTGTTTGAAAAACACCGGCTTTCCACCGTCCGGTAGGCCGGGCATCCTGCCCGGCCGGAATGGGGCAATTCGGGTCTTGATATGTAAAACCATTGGGGATTATAAAAGTTTTGACACCAATTGGGTGAGCTGTTGCACCACCAGGGGAAAGGGATCCTGGTGGCGGTGATTGTAGCGGA